>NZ_SZWZ01000064.1:0-185138 GCF_005281025.1 Citrobacter sp. wls714
AGTGTCTAGATTATCTGTGGCGATTCATTAAGGACGTTTCTTAAGCTCTCAAATGGAAGAGAAAGCTCTTTGATTCTTACATACTGAATGGTCAACTTTTGTGCTCTAAATTTTGCAATCTCTGGTAGTCGAGTCCTAAGACTTACCGACAATGTTCGATTGTTAAGTTTTTTCCTCCAGAGGTAGCCATCTTTCTGAGAGTGGCTAAGATGGGTGCATGAATCGTGTATGAATCACGGTAAACTCCTTGAAACATACCCAACTAACGAGAAGAAGAACTATGCAGAAAAACCTTTCTTATCAGGCACTCACCCGCACGTTCCAGCGCCTCTCTCGCTTCTCTCACCTTTCGGCTATCGCCAGTTGGGACATGTTCACCATGATGCCGCCGGGCGGCAGTAAAGCCCGCGGCGAAGCGTTGGCTGAACTAAGCGTGCTTGAACATCAGCTGTTAACCGACCCGAAGGTAGCCACGTGGATCGCCGCAGCAAAACAGGAAGATCTTAACGATGTTGAGCAAGCGAATTTGCGCGAAATGTCGCGACTGCATCACCAGGCATCCCTGCTGCCTGAATCACTGGTAGAAGCAAAGTCGCTGGCGGGCAGTCGCTGTGAGCATGCCTGGCGCAGCCAGAGACCCGCGAACGATTGGGAAGGATTCTCCGAGAACCTGAAAGAAGTCGTGAAGTACAGCCGCGAAGAAGCCCGACTGCGTGCAGACGCTAAAGGCTGTTCACCTTATGACGCGCTACTGGACATCTTTGAACCAGGAATGACCAGCGCCCAACTGGATGTCCTGTTTGCGGACGTGAAAAACTGGCTGCCCGATCTACTCACCAGGGCAGTGGCAAAACAGTCTCAGCAAACGCTTATCGCCCCGGTTGGCCCCTTCCCGAAGGCTGTCCAGCGAGAGTTGGGTCTGGAAACGATGACGCAGTTAGGATTCGACTTTACGGCTGGCCGACTGGATATCAGCGCACACCCCTTCTGTGGCGGCGTACCGGAAGATGTGCGCATTACTACCCGCTATGACGAAAATGAACTCCTCAGCGCGCTGTTTGGCGTGATTCATGAAACCGGTCATGCCCGCTATGAGCAAAACCTGCCGCGTAACTGGTCTGGACAACCTATCGCTCTGGCACGCTCAACAGCCATTCATGAGTCGCAAAGTCTGTTCTTTGAGATGCAATTGGGGCGCAGTAAAGCATTCCTGACGCGACTCATTCCGGCGGTGACGCGTCATTTTGGCGATCAGGCTGCGTTTGAAGAGAGCAATTTTATCGCCTGGAACCAGCAGGTAAAACCCGGTTTTATCCGCGTTGACGCCGACGAAGTGAGCTATCCGGCTCACGTGATCCTGCGTTATGAAATCGAGCGAGCATTAATTAACGGCGACATTGAAGTGGATGACATTCCGGCATTGTGGAATGAGAAGATGCAGGCCTGGCTTGGACTGTCAACTGTGGGGGATTATCGCAATGGCTGTATGCAGGATATTCACTGGACCGACGGCGGCTTTGGCTACTTCCCGTCTTACACTTTAGGCGCGATGTATGCGGCGCAATTGTTCAGCGCAGCTCACCGCGCATTGCCCGATCTGAACCAGCACATTGCGCAAGGAGAGTTTAGCGCCCTCTTTGACTGGCTACGCCAGAATATCTGGCAGCATGGCAGTCGTTTTACCACGGAACAACTCATTACCCAGGCCACCGGAGAGCCGCTCAGCAGCCGCTATTTCCGCGCTCACCTGGAAGCCCGTTATTTGTAATCTCCTACCGTGAGTCATTGTACATATCGTTACACGCCGATACCAATGACTCACGGAAGCCCAGTAATTACAGCGATATAGTTATTTCAACGGCCCCGCAGTGGGGTTGAATGAAAAACCAAATCGAGGGTATGAGAATGAAAAAAGTATTAGCTCTGGTTGTTGCCGCTGCTATGGGTCTGTCTTCTGCTGCATTTGCTGCTGAAACAACTGCTACCACCGCACCAACTGCTGCAACGACGAAAGCGGCCCCGGCGAAAACCACGCATCATAAAAAACAGCACAAAACTGCGACGCAGAAAGCGCCAGAACAGAAAGCTCAGGCTGCTAAAAAACACACCAAAAAAGCAGCAACCAAACCTGCTGCAGAACAAAAAGCTCAGGCGGCGAAAAAGCACACCAAAAAAGCAGCAACCAAACCTGCTGCAGAACAAAAAGCTCAGGCCGCTAAAAAACACACCAAAAAAACCGTAAAACACGACTCCGCGAAACCAGCCGCTCAGCCTGCTGCATAACACACCTGTAGTCACTATGGCGCCCCCCACGCCGTAGCATACGGCGCTAAATCATCCAGATTTGGCGCCGCCTTTCGGAGGGTAAAATGGTGTCACATTACCGCTTTGAGTTCATTCTTACGGCCCTGATTATTTGTGCCCTCATCGCCATGCATTTTTATCTTTCCTGAGTGTAGTTATCTGATTTTACTCCCACTTTCCCGCCGTCCCGTCTATAGTATTAACTGAGGGTTTGCTGTTAAAAATCATAATTCCCCACCAGAGTGTGATATGCATAAAACCATTGCTGTGTTACTGGGTTCAATTTTTTTAACTCCTGTCGTTGCGCATGCGGAACAGCCAGCAACGTCCAGCGCTGAAGCAGAAAATATAAAAACGCTGTTTTTTGGACATGACGATCGCATTAAGGTGACTGACCCAACGCAATCACCATGGGACGCTATCGGACAACTGGAAACCGCCAGCGGTAATCTGTGTACCGCTACGCTCATTTCACCCCATCTGGCTCTGACTGCCGGACACTGCTTACTTACGCCGCCAAAAGGAAAACCTGATAAGGCCGTGGCGTTACGCTTCGTGTCGAAAAAGGGTATCTGGCGTTATGAAATCCACGGAATTGAAGGCCGGGTTGATCCTTCCCTCGGCAAACGTTTAAAAGCCGATGGTGATGGCTGGATTGTGCCCCCCTCCGCCGCCCCATGGGATTTTGGTCTGGTGGTGTTACGTTATCCACCTTCCGGAATCACACCGCTGCCATTATTTGAAGGTGATAAAGCGGCGTTAACCGCGGCGCTGAAAACCGCGGATCGTCAAGTCACGCAGTCGGGCTATCCGGAAGATCATCTTGACGATTTGTACACACATCAGGATTGCGTGGTAACCGGCTGGGCGCAAAATACCGTTTTGTCACATCAGTGCGATACGCTCCCGGGCGACAGTGGGTCGCCATTGATGCTGAAGACGGATTCCGGCTGGCAATTGATTGGCGTACAAAGCTCCGCTCCGGCGGCGAAAGATCGCTGGCGGGCAGATAACCGCGCGATTTCCGTGACCGGATTTCGCGACAAACTGGAAGCGCTCGCCAAGGGATAACACATGCTGCCCGCATTAACGGGCAGCACTTTTATCAGGCTAGTTTTATCATGATCATTCCGGCCAACAGCAATGCCACGCCGATCCAGCCTTTATTGTTCAGACGCTGACCAAACAGCACCCAGCCTGCGGCTAACGTCGCGGCAATCCCGAATCCGCCCCATAAGGCATAGGCGACGGAGAGATCGATGCCTTTTACCGCCTGCGACAGCGCACTAAAAGCCGCTAACACTGCAGCCAGCGACAGCACGCCATAAGCCTTGCGGCGAAAACCATCAGAAAACTTCAAAAAGACGTTAGCCACGATTTCCAGAACGATGGCCATGCCAAGCCACGCGCCGTGTACCCATTCAAACTGCTGCATGGGTCACCTCTCTGCCCGCTTTTGCAGGTTTTCGTGTACCGGATTTAATCAGCACGATACCTACCACCAGCGAGACCAGACCAGCCACCTTCATCGTGGACAAGGTTTCGTCAAATAACAGCACGCTAAACAGCGTAATAAATAAAATACCGATACCTTCCCATAAGGCATAAGCTACGCCGAGGGCAATTTTTTTAACGGCAAAACTGAGAAAAATATACGATAAGGCGATCATTACCAGCATTAAAATAAAGCCCGCATTACCATGTCCCACGCTCGCCCATTTCATTGACAGCGTACCGGTAATTTCAGCCGCGATGGCCAGACCTAATAATATCCAGTAAAACATGATGCTTCTCCTGCTTGAGAATATAGTCCTTTGGGCCTACTGCATGCAGTAAACCAAAAAATAAAATCAGTTAGCTCAGCGCACAGCGCCAGCTCAGGCAGAAGAAAGGACTAAAGCGCGTTGCGCCAGTGTTGCTCACCCGCAAGCAGGAAAGTGGAAGAGGTACGAAGAAGTGTAGGTAAAAGCAAAAACATCCTGAACATATTGTCCATAATATTACAATTATCCGCAGTGTTGCTTCTCATCATCGCGGATGATAATTGTCCTCGGTAGTTAAACACAGATGATTTGTATCATAGGTTCATTACGAACTCAAAGCCTTTTCACTTCTTTACCAGCCCCGTTTGATTTTTGTTATAACGGCTCGACGCAAATCACATTATTATTCAGATTCAAAAATTAAAAACGCAGGAATACACATGGCGAAACCGATCATCACGCTTAACGGGTTAAAAATAGTCATTATGCTGGGCATGCTGGTTATCATACTGAGCGGCATCCGCTTTGCCGCAGATATCATCGTGCCCTTTATTCTGGCATTATTTATCGCCGTTGTGCTGAACCCAGTGGTGCAACGGATGGTGAAACTGCGTATACCGCGCGTATTCGCAGTGTCATTGCTGATCGTCATTATTGTGATGCTAATGGTGCTACTATTAGCCTACTTAGGTACATCCTTAAATGAGCTTGCGCGGACGCTACCGCAATACCGTTCTTCACTGGTTATCCCGCTGAAAAATCTCGAGCCGTGGCTACAGCGCGCAGGGATCGGCGTTTCGGTAGATGAGCTCGTCAAATACATTGATCCGAACGCGGCTATGACGCTGGTCACTAATTTACTGACGCAGCTGTCTAATGCCATGTCATCGATATTTTTACTGCTGCTGACGGTGGTTTTTATGCTGTTGGAAGTCCCGCAACTGCCCAATAAACTAAAACAAATGATGAGTCGGCCCATTGAGGGAATGGCGGCAATTCAACGCGCCATCGACAGCGTATCCCACTATCTGGTACTAAAAACGGCAATCAGCATTGTGACCGGTCTGGTCGCCTGGGGCATGCTCGCCGCCCTCGACGTGCGCTTTGCCTTTGTCTGGGGATTGCTGGCCTTTGCCCTTAACTATATTCCTAATATCGGTTCCGTACTGGCAGCCATCCCCCCTATTGCTCAGGTGCTGGCATTTAGCGGTTTTTACGACGCCCTGGTGGTGCTGGCAGGTTATCTGGTCATTAACCTGGTGTTCGGGAATATCCTCGAACCGCGGATTATGGGACATGGGCTTGGGCTGTCCACGCTGGTGGTGTTTCTGTCGTTGATCTTCTGGGGCTGGTTGCTGGGTCCTGTGGGGATGCTGCTTTCTGTCCCGCTGACCATCATCGTCAAAATTGCGCTTGAGCAAACCAACGGCGGGCAAAGCATTGCCGTTCTGCTTAGCGATCTCAACAAAGCGTAAACTGTCGCCCCGCCTGCGCGGGGCTTTCGTTTATCGTTTAGCACGTAGCGCCAGGGTGGCACTCAACAACGTAAATAACGCAATTATCCACGCCATGGTCCATGGCGTGCCGTCACTGAAAGCGGCCAGCAGTAATGATGAGATGATCCCGCTACCGTACTGTAATGCGCCAATCAGCGCGGAGGCTGAACCAGCGATGTTCGGTACCGCATCCAGCGCTGCGGCCGTTGAGGTGGCCGCAATAATGCCGTTCATTGAGAACAACAGGAATATGGTAATGATAATGGCCACAATTCCCCCGGACTCCAGCTTAACCAACAGGGCAAGCGCAACCGCAGCCAGCGCCGCCAGCATCGTCGCATATTTCAACAGTTGCTCCAGGGGATGCCGTTGCACCAGCCTACGGTTTAACACGCTCATCGCCATGACGCCGACAATATTTAGCGCAAACAGCCAGCCATAATGCTGAGGATCAACATGGTAATAGCTAATATAAACAAATGGCGATCCGGTAATAAACGCATACGCGCCGACGTAATAAAACGTCAGGCTCAGGGTGTAGCGCATAAAACGCCCATTAGATAACAGGGAACGGTAATTACGAAATGCGCCCGTCAGAGAAGCTTTCACCCGTTTTGCTTCAGGTAGTGTTTCTGGTAGCCAACATAAAGAGACACACATTAGCGCGCCAATCAGCACCAGCAGCCAAAAAACTGCGTGCCAGGTGCTCAGGCGAATAATTTGCCCGCCAATCAATGGCCCAGCTATCGGCGCAATCGCCATTATCAGCACCAGCGTCGAGAGCATTTGCGCCGCACGGGTACGCGCAAAGAGATCGCGGATCATTGCCCGGGCCAACATAGGCCCAGTACAGGCGCCAAGGGCCTGAAATACCCGCCAGAAAACAATCTGCGTGATGCTTGTAGACAACGCACATCCTGCAGACCCGATGATAAAAAGCACCATGCCAATAAACAGCGGTTTACGCCTGCCCAGATGATCGCTGATCGGTCCCCAAATCAGCTGTGCGATAGTAAAACCTACCAAAAATCCGGTGATCGTAAGTTCTACATTGCCATGTAAATCCGTGGCCATTGTCGGCATTGCCGGAAGATAAATATCGGTAGAAAGTGAGGTAAAGGCCATCAGGCCACTGAGGATCAGAATAAAACTAAGGCCGGTGTGGCTTGCTGTAGCCACCGGCGATGCCTGTTCATTTTTACGCATAGCGCTCTGTCATGTTGAAGAAACAGACCGCAGTATATATGCGACGTATTGCGGTGATTAGAGGGCTAAAACGGCATAAGTTTATGAACCATAATCATGAATAATGGCAACGTTAGCGGCAGATATTGTGATTCAACGCCAGTATTTGCTATCCAGAAATGAATTTAACTCATAGGTCCATGCTGGATTCACAGACTAATAGTACCAACAGAAAATTGCTAATCTGCGGTCAATACAAAGATGAATGCTCAGGAGAATCCCATGAATACAAAAGTACTAAATAACGGTGTTGAGATGCCCTTGCTTGGTTTTGGCGTTTATCAAATGACCGATGCCGCCGAATGCGAGCAAGCCGTACGGGATGCCATTGATTCAGGTTATCGCCTGATTGATACCGCTGCCTCATATCTGAATGAAACTCAAGTAGGGAACGCACTCAAGCAAAGCAGTGTGCCACGTAATGAGCTTTTCGTGACCACCAAATTGTGGTTACAAGATGCAAGCTATTCCGGCGCAAAAGCGCAATTTACTCGGTCCCTGCAACGCCTTCAGCTTGATTATATTGATCTTTATTTAATCCATCAGCCCTATGGAGATGTACATGGTGCCTGGCGCGCTATGGAGGAGTTATATGAGGAAGGAAAAATCCGTGCGATTGGCGTGAGTAATTTTCATCCGGATCGACTGGCTGATTTAATGGCCTTCAATCGCGTGATTCCTGCCGTAAACCAGATTGAGGTAAACCCATTCCATCAACAGCCACATGCGGTTGCCTGGATGCAGAGCAGAAACATTCAACCACAAGCCTGGGCACCGTTCGCCGAGGGGCGTAATGACCTGTTTCAGAACCCGGTTTTAGCGGCTATTGGGGAAAAATACGGCAAAAGCATTGGTCAGATCGTGCTGCGCTGGATTTATCAGCGCGGAATTATTTCACTGGCGAAAACCGTGCGTAAAACGCGTATGACCGAAAATATTCAGGTGCTGGATTTTAGCTTAACCCCGGAAGAAATGACGCAAATTGCCGCCATGGACAGCGGAAGCAGCGCGTTTTTCTCGCATCGAGATCCGGCTCGAGTGGAATGGATCACCCAGCGGAAGCTGGACGTTTAAAAAAACGGCCTCCGCAGAGGCCGTCTTACTTTTGGCTAACGATTACAGCGCCTTCAGAATCGCATCCACGCTGGCCTTGGCATCGCCAAACAGCATATGGGTGTTTTCTTTAAAGAACAGCGGGTTTTGTACGCCAGCATAGCCGGTGTTCATTGAACGTTTAAACACGATAACGTTCTGCGCTTTCCACACTTCCAGCACTGGCATACCGGCGATCGGGCTGCGTGGGTCATCCTGCGCCGCCGGGTTTACCGTATCGTTGGCGCCAATAACCAGTACGGTATCGGTGTCAGCGAAATCATCATTGATTTCATCCATTTCCAGCACGATGTCATATGGCACTTTGGCTTCCGCCAGCAGCACGTTCATATGACCCGGCAAACGTCCTGCTACCGGGTGGATCCCGAAACGCACTTTGATGCCGCGGGCACGCAGCTTTTCAGTGATTTCCGCCACCGGATATTGCGCCTGAGCCACCGCCATACCGTAGCCCGGAGTGATGATCACGGAGTGCGAGTTCTTCAGCATTTCTGCTGTGTCTTCTGCATTAATCTCCCGGTGTTCACCCACTTCTTCATCAGAACCCGTAGATGAGCCATCAGAACCGAAGCCGCCCGCAATAACGCTAATGAACGAACGGTTCATTGCCTTACACATAATGTAAGACAGGATCGCACCGCTCGAACCTACCAGCGCACCGGTAACGATCAGCAGATCGTTGCTGAGCATAAAGCCTGCCGCTGCCGCCGCCCAACCTGAATAGGAGTTGAGCATTGAAACGACTACCGGCATGTCTGCCCCACCGATGGACGCCACCAGATGCCAGCCAAAGGCCAGCGCGATGATGGTCATCACCAGCAGCGCCAGAACCTGCAGGCCAACGCTTTCAGTACGAACAAACACCACCAACAGCAAGAAGGAAACGACCAGCGCCGCGAGATTCATCTTGTGACGATTTGGCAGCATTAGCGGTTTAGAGGAGATCTTGCCGCGCAGTTTGCCAAAGGCCACCACGGAACCGGTAAAGGTCACCGCACCGATGAAGATACCGAGGAACACTTCCGTCAGGTGAATGTTCACCAGAATCGGTTCCAGGCCCGTATCGTGATACAAGTAGCTGTTAAAGCCCACCAGTACCGCCGCCAGACCAACGAAGCTGTGCAGAATCGCCACCAACTCCGGCATCTCGGTCATCTCGACTTTTTTCGCCAGGCGGATACCAATCGCGCCGCCGATGATCATCGCCACCAGGATCCAGGCAACATTGCCGGTATCCGGGCCAAAAATCGTCGCAATCAGCGCAATCGCCATCCCGGCGATACCGTAGTTGTTACCCTGCTGCGAGGTTTCGTGTTTGGAAAGTCCCGCCAGGCTGAAAATAAACAGGATCGCGGCAACAATGTATGCAGCTGTAACTAATCCTCCAGACATATGTTACCCCTTAGTTTTTCCGGAACATTTTCAGCATGCGCTGAGTCACGGTGAAGCCACCGAAAATATTAATGCTGGCAATAAGCACCGCGATAAAGCTCAGGAAACTCACCCAGCCACCCTGGCCAATTTGTAACAACGCACCGACAACAATGATCCCGGAGATGGCGTTGGTGACGGACATCAGCGGAGTATGCAACGCGTGCGACACATTCCAGACCACGTAGTAACCCACCACGCAGGAAAGCGCGAACACCGTAAAGTGACCGAGGAACTCTTTCGGGGCGACGTCGGCAAGCCAGCCAAACAAAATGACTACCAGCGCCATCAGCGCATATTTACGCCATGGTGAAACAGGTTTTTTCTCTTCTTTCGGCGCAGGAGCCACTTTTGGCGCAGCCTGCGGCTGAGCTGAAACCTGAATCGGTGGCGCAGGCCAGGTGATTTCACCCTCGCGAACCACCGTCACGCCACGCACCACCACGTCGTCAAAATCAACGGTAATGTTGCCGTCTTTCTCTTTGCACAACAGTTTGAGCAGGTTGACGAGGTTGGTACCGTACAACTGGGAAGACTGCGTCGGCAGACGACCAGGCAAATCGGTATAACCGATAACCTTCACACCGTTCGCAGTGGTAGTCACCTGGTTTGGCACGGTATATTCGCAGTTACCGCCATTTTGCGCGGCGAGATCGACAATTACACTCCCCGCTTTCATCGAATCAACCATTTCGCGGGTGATCAGTTTCGGCGCTGGTTTGCCCGGGATCAATGCCGTTGTAACGATAATGTCGACATCTTTCGCCTGAGCGGCGAAAAGCGCCATCTCGGCTTTGATGAATGCTTCGGACATCACCTTAGCGTAGCCGTCGCCGCTGCCCGCCTCTTCTTTAAAGTCCAGTTCGAGAAATTCAGCGCCCATACTCTGAACTTGTTCTTTCACTTCCGGACGGGTATCAAACGCGCGGACGATAGCGCCCAGGCTGTTTGCCGCCCCGATCGCTGCCAGCCCCGCCACACCAGCACCAATCACCATGACCTTGGCAGGTGGAACCTTGCCCGCGGCGGTGATCTGTCCGGTAAAGAAACGGCCAAATTCATGTGCGGCTTCAACAATGGCGCGATAGCCGGCAATATTCGCCATCGAGCTTAAGGCATCAAGCGACTGCGCACGCGAAATACGCGGCACGGAGTCCATCGCCATCACCGTCACATTGCGCTCTGCAAGCTTTTGCAGCAGCTCCGGGTTTTGCGCGGGCCAAAGAAAACTCACCAACGTCGTGCCCGGATTCAGCAACGGAATTTCCGCCTCTTCCGGCGCATTGACCTTCAGAATAATCTCTGACTGCCAGACAGCATTCCCGTCCACAATTTCTGCGCCTGCCTGCACAAACGCGTTATCGTCAAAACTCGCCAGTTGACCTGCGCCGCTTTCAACCGCGACGCTAAAACCCAGCGTCAGCAGCTGCTCAACCGTTTTCGGCGTAGCTGCGACACGGGTTTCATTGGTTAACCGTTCTTTTGGTATGCCAATTCGCATAATGTTCCCTTCCATCTGTATTTATGATGATGGTTTATCAATGTTCGCACGAGGCATGCGCGCACTCTCGAAAGAGGTCAGTGTTACCTCAATAAAATAAAACAGTAACAAACTCTGTATAACCTACTGAAAATGGAGCCTGTGATCTAGCGCCAAAAAACAGTATTTATTATGAAATTCGCAAAACAGGGATGAATTCGCCCGCAGACAGGGATAATGCCCTTTAAATAGCCCGCAATGGCTGATAATTCGCTCAAGCGAAGCGGCAAAACATGATTAAGCGCCACCAGAGAACAATTGATTAACATTAAATTAACTTATGAAATTCAACTGTTTTATCAGTTTTAGCCTCCAAACGCCGAATTTTTGGACATATCACAAAATGTTATCGACACTGTTACACCCTGTGGCACGATGAGTGAAAAATGACGCAGACACTGACACAATTTAAATGCAATAATCAGCGACGTTTCTAGTCAATAACAATACCAGTACCTGGTTTGCGCAAGGCGAAGGATTATTTTTATGAAGCTTAAGAACACTCTCCTGGCGTCCGCACTTATTTCTGCGACTGCTTTTTCTGTAAATGCAGCGACAGAATTGACGCCGGAGCAAGCTGCTGCCCTGAAACCCTATGACCGCATTGTGGTTACCGGTCGTTTTAATGCGATCGGCGACGCGGTGAATGCCGTATCACGTCGTGCAGATAAAGACGGTGCAGCCTCTTTTTATGTTGTTGATACCTCAGATTTTGGCAGCGGCGGTAACTGGCGCGTTGTAGCCGACATCTATAAAGCCGACGCTGAAAAAGCGGAAGCATCCAAAAACCGTATCATTAACGGTGTGATGGAGTTACCTAAAGATCAGGCCGTTCTGATAGAACCTTACGATACCGTTACGGTACAGGGCTTCTACCGCAGCCAGCCTGAAGTGAATGATGCCATCACCAAAGCGGCAAAAGAGAAAGGGGCTTACTCCTTCTATATCGTTCGCCAGGTCGATGCCAACCAGGGTGGTAACCAGCGTATTACCGCATTCATCTATAAAGCGGATGCGAAAAAACGCGTAGTACAAAGCCCTGATGCAATTCCGGCTGATTCTGATGCCGGTCGCGCCGCGTTAGCTGCAGGCGGTGAAGCTGCGAAGAAAGTTGAGATCCCGGGCGTTGCGACTACCGCATCTCCGAGTGCTGAAGTTGGTCGCTTCTTCGAAACGCAATCCACCAAAGGTGGACGTTACACCGTCACGCTTCCGGATGGAACGAAAGTTGAAGAGCTGAACAAAGCGACTGCTGCAATGATGGTTCCGTTCGACAGCATCAAGTTCACCGGTAACTACGGTAATATGACCGAAGTCTCTTATCAGGTTGCCAAGCGCGCAGCGAAGAAAGGCGCGAAGTATTATCACATTACTCGCCAGTGGTCAGAACGTGGTAACAACATGACCATTAGCGCTGACCTGTATAAGTAATGTCCTATGCTCTATCAGGTCTACAGCTCTTGTAGACCTGATAATTTTTCCTCGTTAAATCCTCAGTCCGAACAAAAACACGAATATTAAGACAACTTTTCACACTATTAGTCACAAATCTCTCTATCCCCATTGCATGCGTTCTCTTCTCTCCGTAAAATCCCGCGCCTTAGTGGCTTTCACCATTTTTATGCGGTTTGCCAAAATAATTATTCTCTCACTCTCGTTTTAGTAACTGGATACAAATGGAAAAGAAATTGGGTCTGAGCGCACTGACCGCGCTGGTTCTAAGCTCAATGCTCGGCGCTGGTGTTTTCAGCCTGCCACAAAATATGGCGGCGGTTGCCAGCCCGGCTGCATTACTGATTGGTTGGGCGATTACCGGTGCGGGTATTCTGCTGCTCGCCTTTGCCATGCTGATCCTGACGCGTATCCGACCTGATCTGGACGGTGGAATTTTTACCTACGCGCGCGAAGGTTTCGGGGAACTGATTGGCTTCTGCTCTGCATGGGGATACTGGCTGTGCGCCGTTATCGCTAACGTTTCGTATCTGGTTATCGTCTTCTCTGCGCTCAGCTTCTTTACCGACACGCCGGAATTACGCCTTTTTGGCGATGGTAATACCTGGCAGGCTATTGTTGGCGCATCAACGCTGCTGTGGATCGTCCATTTTCTGGTGCTGCGTGGGGTGCAAACCGCAGCCAGCATTAACCTGGTTGCGACCCTGGCCAAATTGCTGCCGCTTGGCCTGTTTATCGTGCTGGCGTTCATGCTGTTTAAACTCGATACTTTCAGTCTGGATTTTACCGGCGTCGCGTTAGGCGTCCCCGTCTGGGAGCAGGTCAAAAACACTATGCTCATTACCCTGTGGGTATTCATCGGTGTGGAAGGCGCAGTGGTGGTTTCCGCCCGCGCACGAAACAAACGCGATGTCGGACGCGCCACGCTGCTGGCGGTGCTTGCCGCGCTGGGCGTTTATCTGTTGGTCACCCTGCTGTCACTGGGTGTTGTTGCGCGTCCCGAACTGGCAGAAATCCGCAACCCATCAATGGCCGGTCTGATGGTTAAAATGATGGGACCATGGGGCGAAATTATTATCGCCGCGGGCCTGATTGTCTCCGTTTGCGGAGCCTATTTAAGCTGGACGATTATGGCGGCGGAAGTACCGTTCCTCGCCTCTACCCACAAAGCGTTCCCACGGATTTTCGCGCGTCAGAATGCGCAGGGTGCGCCATCTGCGTCGTTGTGGCTGACCAATATCTGCGTCCAAATCTGTCTGGTGCTGATCTGGCTCACAGGTTCCGACTACAATACGTTACTGACCATTGCCTCAGAGATGATTCTGGTGCCCTATTTGCTGGTCGGCGCATTTTTGCTGAAAATAGCTACCCGTCCGTTGCATAAAGCAGTTGGTGTCGGTGCGAGCATTTATGGCATATGGTTATTGTATGCGTCAGGTCCGATGCACCTGCTGCTGTCTGTGGTGCTGTATGCGCCAGGACTACTGGTTTTCCTTTATGCCCGTAAAACACACGCGCATGAAAATGTATTAAAACGTCAGGAGATGGCGCTGATCGGCCTGCTGCTTATTGCTGCAGTTCCGGCGACCTGGATGTTGGTGGGGTAACGCTATCCCCATCGTTTGCGAAACCTGGAGATTACGATGGGTAAAAAGCCCCCTTTGCCGATTCTTATCACTGGAGGAGGTCGTCGCATCGGCCTCGCCGTCGCATGGCATTTTCTCAATCAAAAACAGCCAGTTATTGTCAGCTACCGGACACATTACCCGGCCATTGATGGCTTATGCGAAGCTGGCGCGTTGTGTATCCAGGCTGACTTTTCTACCGATAAAGGCGTGTTAGCCTTTGCCGATGAGGTTAAAAGACAGACGAACGGTTTGCGCGCCATTGTGCATAATGCCAGTGCCTGGGTGGCAGAAAAGCCGGGCGCGCCGCTAACCGAAGTGCTGTCGGCCATGATGCAAATTCATGTCAATACGCCCTACTTACTCAACCACGCCCTGGAAGAGTTGTTACGCGGTCACGGACATGCAGCCAGCGATATTATCCATTTTACGGATTATGTTGTAGAGCGTGGCAGCGACAAGCACATTGCTTATGCTGCCAGTAAAGCGGCGCTGGACAATATGACTCGCTCATTCGCCCGCAAACTGGCACCAGAAGTCAAAGTGAATGCAATTGCCCCCTCGCTGATCCTGTTCAACGAGAGTGACGATGCTGAATATCGCCAGCAGGCTCTGAATAAATCATTGATGAAAACGGCGCCCGGTGAAAAAGAAGTCATTGATTTAATCGACTATCTCTTGACCAGTTGCTTTGTCACAGGACGTAGTTTTGCCCTTGATGGCGGGCGTCATCTGCGTTAATGCAGTTTTATCCAACAAAAAATCAGCAACCACGCGCTCAGGCTCCAGCACACCACTGACCCGCCGAGCGCGACGGGTAAGCGCATAAATCCAGTGAAATACCACAGCGAAACGAGGTAGACAAAATAGGGAATAATTGACCACATGCTGAATACAATGGTGGTACGCAACGCCTCGATCCCACGTTCACTGGCCACGATATAATGGGCAATCAACGCGAATGTCGGGAACAGCGGGATTAATCCAGCAATATAGTAATTCTTTGTTTTAGCGAGCAAACCAATCAATACGACCACCAGCGCACCCAGCGCCGCTTTGATAACGAGTCCCATCACCCTGCCTTAACACATCAATAACATCAGCCCCTAGCATAACGGAAGCGTTCTTGTTTAGAAAAGATTAATGGAAGGAAAAACGAGGGCGGTGTATGTTGGCGTTTTATATTCAAAATGAATGATATGAACACCATCGTATTTGTTGAAGATGATCCCGAAGTTGGCTCGCTGATTGCCGCCTATCTGGCCCGGCATGACATTGAGGTTATCCTTGAACCTCGTGGTGATTTGGCTGAGGAGAAAATCCTGCAAGTTCGACCCGATCTGGTGTTACTAGATATCATGCTGCCGGGCAAAGACGGGATGACAATCTGCCGCGATTTACGTGGACGCTGGCAGGGTCCGATTGTCCTGCTGACCTCTCTGGACAGCGACATGAACCATATCCTGGCGCTGGAAATGGGTGCCTGCGACTACATCCTTAAAACAACACCTCCGGCCGTTCTGCTTGCACGGCTACGCCTGCATTTGCGTCAGAGCGAACATTCAGCCCAGTCTAAAGGTATTCAGGCAACGACCATCACACCGCATACCACGCTACGCTTTGGTACACTCACTATCGACCCAACCAACCGCTCCGTGCTACTCGGCGGCAAGCAAGTCTCTCTTTCCACTGCCGATTTTGAATTATTGTGGGAGCTGGCAACCCATGCCGGGCAGATTATGGACCGCGATGCGTTGCTGAAGAACCTGCGCGGTGTAAGCTATGACGGTATGGATCGCAGCGTCGATGTGGCGATTTCCCGGTTACGTAAAAAACTGCTCGATAACGCCATAGAACCCTATCGAATCAAAACGGTACGCAACAAAGGTTACCTGTTCGCACCGCACGCCTGGGACGATGAATCTGACAAGTAAACCCATCGGGCCGTATCTCGCTTATTATACGGCCCTATAAACGTGACAGCGTCACAATAATTTATTAATCGGTTTTAGCTTGTAACTCAACTGAACGTCAGTCCGTCGTATTTTTTCCAACGGTAATTCACTGCGGAAATAATCCAGCAGCCGATGAAGACGCCAATAATCACGAAGCCGACATTCCCCATGTGGTCGCTCAAATTGCTGACGGTGTCCCACAATCCCCCCTGGAGTGAAAAGGCATCAGACAGCAGTCCGAGCGCCTCCAGTCCACCGATAAATAGCGCAACAATCACCGAGGTTCCGGTGATTGTCATATTGTAATAAAGCTTGCGCTGCGGCTTATTAAACGCCCATCCGTAGGCCTCAACCATCAGGATGCTGTCGAGGCAATCAATCAGCGCCATACCGCAGGTAAACAGCGCCGGGAAAACTAATATTGACCAGACCGACATGCCACTGGACGCGCTTGAAGCGGAAATACCCAGAAGAGAAATTTCAGTGGCGGTATCAAAACCCAGGCCAAACAAAAAACCGACAAAATACATATGCCAGTCTTTACCTACCAGGCGGAAAGCTGAGCGAAAAATCCAGTTCAATGGACCTGTAACAGCAATCTCTTCCGTGTTGCCAGCGTAAGTACCGGTGCGTTTAAGATGGCGAAAAGCCTTCCAGACATGGCAGAAAATAATGAGATTAATGGCAGCCAGAATCAGCAGAAATGCGGCTGAGACCGTGGTACCGATAAGACCGCCGACATTCTGAAACCATGCCATATGCTGCTTAAATACTCTGGTGGTCAACGCAATGCCAATGCTTGCCAGCACCACAATGGTAGAGTGACCAAGTGAAAACCAGGCTCCCGTCGTCAGGGCGCGTTTTTTCTGTTGCATGAGTTTACGCGTCGCACTGTCTATCGCGGCGATATGGTCGGCATCCACGGCATGACGCAAACCATAGCACCACGCGATTAGACTCAGCGCCAGTAACGACGTGTTGTTGCTAAACGCGGTGAAAGCCCACAGCCACGCCACAATGTTTGCCCCGATGAGTAAAACCATCAATGAAATAATATTTGGGCGTTTTTTTAATATTGAAAACAATGCGTTCATTGTTTCCAGCCAGTCAAATTTGCGCTAAACAACACACCACACCGCCGTTCACTGATTAATTAACAAAACGTTTATCAGGCTAATGATAACTCTTAAGAATTACCAACCCAGTGTCTTAGATCAAAGTTGATTACCACCTGGTGCGAGTTCCGCCATCGCTAACTCCGCGATGCGCAGGGGTATAGCCGCGCAGTCTCCCTCCTGCAGAAACCGACTTTAATTTCGAAATCAAGAATCAGCATTGATGCAATCAGGGGAAGATTATAGACCAGAGCACTAACGGGTACATTCTTATGTCTCTATGTGCCATGCTGATTGTGGTTGTTAAATGAGGAAGACGCGATGATCGTTTTATGCAAAGCCTGTGGGACATCCTATGAGAAAACGGATTCTCATCCACAACATTGCGCTATCTGTAATGATGAGCGCCAGTATGTCCCCACAACAGGACAGAAATGGATCGATTTTGCCGCCCTTTGCGCTTCACATGCAAATAAGTGGCAACAACACGACAGCGCTCTACTCAGCATCCGCACCGTTCCTGATTTTGCGATTAATCAGCGCGCGTTTATTCTGCTCACTCCCGAGGGTAATATTTTGTGGGACTGTATTGCTACGCTCGACGATGCCACGAAAATGCTAATAACGTCTCTGGGCGGGCTTAAGGCTATTGCGATATCACACCCTCACTACTACACCACCATGCAGGACTGGGCTGCGGAATTTAATGCCCCAATTTACCTCCATGCCAGTGATAGCGAGTGGGTAATGCGCGACAGCCCGTGGATTAAATTTTGGCAAGGCGACACCCTTGAACTGGCCCGAAACGTCAGTGTGATACGACTTGGGGGACATTTTTCCGGCGGCTGTGTTCTGCACTGGGCACGAAATGAAGGCCTGGTGCTTTCCGGCGACATCGTTCAGGTCACACCAGGGGCGCACGCCGTCTCCTTTATGTGGAGTTACCCCAATATGCTGCCGCTGCCAGCCGCAACGGTCAGCGACATCACCTACCGCCTGAGTATGGTGAAATTTAAACAACTCTACGGTGCATTTGAGGGAAAAGATATTACGGACAATGCCGATGAAATCGTACGCCGTTCAGGCGAAAAGTATATCTCCTGCCTTAGATAATCGGGCCGTTTACTCTCCCCCTCATTCAGGAAGATGAAAATGGATAGAACTGATAAACCGCCCCCATCAGCGAGAGACTGACTATCACACTGATAATAAAATAGGTTTTGAATGGTTGCTTTTGTGTTTTATGGCGGAAAATTTGTTGACCCGCTATCGCACCACCCCACCCGCCAACAACACCAAACATCAGCAATGTAGACTCAGGCACCCTGCGCCAGGCCTTACGCGCGGCCATTTTGTCCACGCCGTATAGCGCCATCGTTAGTATATTGGCAAGTATGAGCCACATAACCCAGGGATGTGCGGTGAAAATACAGCCTGTTGCTGCGAAAATGAGTAGCAAATAACAACAACGATTGAAATTCATATTTTTATATCACAACAATTTTGAGAGTATCAGTACGCATTATATTGCGTATTCGGTGATTTTATATGAAGAAGCTGTTTGTACAGTTTTATCTCCTGCTGTTTGTCTGCTTTCTGGTGATGACCCTGTTGGTCGGCCTGGTATATAAATTCACCGCAGAACGCGCGGGCAGGCAGTCGCTCGACGATTTAATGAAAAGCTCGTTGTACCTGATGCGCAGTGAGCTGCGCGAGATCCCACCACGTGACTGGGGTAAGACGCTAAAGGAGATGGATTTGAACCTCTCTTTTGATCTGCGCGTTGAACCGCTGAATAAATACACGCTGGACGCCCCAACCATGCAGCGCCTGCGCGAAGGCGATATTGTCGCACTTGACGATCAGTACACTTTTATTCAACGAATCCCGCGCAGCCATTACGTGCTGGCCGTTGGCCCGGTTCCCTATCTCTATTTTCTGCATCAAATGCGCTTGCTGGACGTCGCGCTGATGGCGTTCATTGCCATTTCACTGGCCTTCCCGGTGCTTATCTGGATGCGCCCCCACTGGCAGGAAATGCTCCGACTGGAAGCTGCAGCACAACGTTTTGGTGAAGGACATCTGGGTGAACGCCTCCATTTTGATAACGGTTCCAGTTTTGAGCGTCTTGGTGTGGCGTTTAACCAGATGGCGGACAATATCAATGCGCTGATCGCCAGTAAAAAACAGCTTATCGATGGTATTGCCCATGAGCTTCGGACTCCACTGGTACGCTTACGTTACCGACTGGAGATGAGTGAGAATCTCACCGAGCAAGAATCTCAGGCACTGAATCGTGATATCGGCCAGTTAGAAGCGTTGATCGAAGAATTACTGACCTACGCCCGGCTGGATCGCCCCCAAAATGAATTGAAGCTCAGCGTACCCGACCTGCCCCTTTGGCTGACAACCCATCTTGAGGATGTGCAAAGCGTCAATCCTGACCATGCTGTGCGCCTTCGCCATCTTCAGATTGGCGACTACGGTGCGCTGGACATGCGCCTGATGGAGCGCGTGCTGGATAATCTACTGAATAACGCCCTGCGCTATTGCCAGTCGACAGTACAAGCCAGTCTGCGGCTGGACGGTAATCAGGCAACGCTGATCGTGGAAGACGACGGCCCTGGTATCGCACCTGCGGCGCGCGAACAAGTTTTTGAGCCATTTGTACGCCTCGATCCTAGTCGTGACCGGGCGACCGGTGGTTGCGGGCTTGGGTTAGCCATCGTCCACTCGATCGCATTGGCTATGGGCGGTACGGTCGTTTGCGATGAAAGTGAACTGGGCGGGGCCCGTTTTTCTTTCAGTTGGCCCGTCTGGCATAACATTCCTGAATTTCCCACTGCCTGACCCATACCGCTCGGTGGTCAGGCGGCAGATGTTGTGCTATAAAAAAGTATGTTGTAACTAAAATGGTAAAACACATGGCCCGTTACGATCTCGTTGACCGTCTGAACAGCACCTTCCGCCAGATGGAACAGGAACTGGCGCTTCTGAGCGAAAATTTGTTGCAGCAGACGCTGCTGATTGCGCGCGTGTTCTCGTTACCAGAAGTCGCCAAGGAGGCAGAACATGCCCCTTTGCAGAGCATCGATGTAAAACAACATTTAGGCAAAGAAGCTGAATCACTGGCACTGCGTCACTATCGCCATCTGTTTATTCAGCAGCAATCCGAGAACCGCAGCAGCAAAGCGGCCGTCCGTCTTCCTGGCGTGTTGTGCTATCAGGTGGATAACGCGGCGCAGAGCGTTCTGGAAGAACAAATTCAGCGTATTAACCAGTTGAAAACGACGTTTGAGCGCATTGTCACTGTGGAATCGGAACTGGCGCCGGCGGCACGTTTCGAATGGGTGCATCGCCATCTGCCGGGACTGATTACGCTGAATGCCTACCGTACCCTCACGCTGGTGAAAGAACCCGCCACCCTGCGCTTTGGGTGGGCTAACAAGCACATCATTAAAAACCTGATGCGCGATGAAGTCCTACAGCAACTGGAAAAGAGTCTGACGTCGCCGCGCAGCGTACATCCCTGGACGCGTGAAGAGTGGCAGGCAAAGCTGGAGCGGGAATATCAGGACATTGCAGCTCTGCCACAGCAGGCAAAACTGAAGATTAAAAGACCGGTAAAAGTGCAGCCCATCGCTCGCGTGTGGTACAAAGGAGAACAAAAACAGGTGCAATACGCCTGCCCGACGCCATTGATTGCGCTAATCAACAACGACAACGGCATGACAGTACCCGATATCGGCGAGTTACTGAATTACGATGCCGACAATGTTCAGCATCGTTTTAAACCTCAGGCGCAGCCGTTGAGATTGATTATTCCCCGACTGTACCTGTACGTTGCTGATTAACTGCCCGGTCGCATGCTGCCAACCATCAGTTCTGGTCGTACCCAACTGTCGAACTCCGCTTCGGTTAAATATCCCAGCGCAAGGGCAGATGCTTTTAACGTCAGCCCTTCCTTATGCGCTTTTTTGGCTATCTCGGCGGCTTTGTCATAACCAATATGGGTATTAAGTGCGGTAACCAGCATCAGCGACTCGTTGAGTAACTGGTCGATTCGCTCACGATTGGGTTCAATTCCCGTCGCGCAGTGCTCGTTAAAGCTTTCCATCCCGTCCGCCAGCAGACGCACTGATTGCAGGAAGTTGTGGATGACCATCGGTCGATACACGTTAAGCTCAAAGTTACCTGACGCCCCGCCCATATTAATGGCAACATCATTGCCCATCACCTGGCAGCACAGCATAGTCAGCGCCTCACACTGAGTCGGATTGACCTTACCCGGCATAATGGAGCTACCCGGTTCGTTTTCAGGAATTGAAATTTCACCAATACCACAGCGCGGACCGGATGCCAGCCAGCGTACATCGTTGGCGATTTTCATCAGCGATGCCGCCAGCCCTTTCAGCGCGCCATGCGCGTGAACCAACGCATCGCAGGTCGCCAGTGCTTCAAATTTATTCGGTGCGGTAACAAACGGCGCGCAGGTAATTACCCGCAGTTCATCCGCAACCCGACGAGCATATTCCGGATGGGTGTTCAGCCCAGTTCCCACCGCGGTTCCCCCCAGCGCAAGTTCCGCCACATGAGGTAAACTGTTTTCAATGTGTCTGAGGTTATGTTCGAGCATTGCGACCCAGCCGGAAATCTCCTGGCCAAGCGTAAGCGGGGTTGCATCTTGCAGATGCGTCCGGCCAATTTTGACGATATCAGCAAAAGCGTGGGATTTATCACTGAGCGTTTTGGTCAACACCGTTAATTGCGGGATCAGTGATTTGCGTAGCGCCAACAGCGCGGCAACATGCATCGCAGTCGGAAAGACATCATTCGAGCTTTGGCTTTTATTAACATCATCGTTGGGGTGAATTTTTCGCTCCATTCCCCGCACGCCGCCCAGCAATTCGCTGGCACGGTTTGCCAGCACCTCGTTCATATTCATATTGCTTTGTGTGCCGGAGCCCGTCTGCCAAATGGCCAACGGAAACTCATCGCGATGTTTATCCGCCAATACCTCATCTGCGGCCTGCATAATCGCGGTGGCTTTATCCTCCGCCAGCAGCCCGAGATCTAAATTAACCTTTGCTGCCGCCCGTTTCGTCAGCGCCAGCGCGTGGATCAGCGAGACCGGCATTTTCTCCGTAGAGATACGAAAATGCTCCAGCGACCGTTGGGTTTGCGCGCCCCAAAGCCTATCGGCAGGAACATCAATTGCGCCCATTGAATCATTCTCGCGGCGTACCGTTACCATTACCTGCTCCTTACATTAACAATTGATTAGGTTATGTTTCGACATTGCCCACTTGCATTGGTCTTATCAGTATTAACGAGGATAAATCTGTCGTTTGGTGGTTCGTGCGGTAAAAAAAACCGCCCCGAAGGGCGGCTGACGTTACTTAACGCAGCGTGCGCACTGCGACGTCTGAATTTGCTTGAAGAAATCATTACCTTTGTCATCCACCAGGATAAACGCCGGGAAATCTTCCACTTCAATTTTCCAGATGGCTTCCATCCCCAGTTCAGGATATTCCACGCATTCCAGACTCTTGATACTGCCCTGGGCAAGCACCGCTGCGGGGCCGCCAATACTGCCTAAATAGAAGCCGCCATGCTTATGACAGGCGTCGGTCACCTGCTGGCTACGGTTGCCTTTCGCCAGCATGATCATGCTCCCACCCGCGGCCTGAAGCTGGTCAACATACGAGTCCATACGCCCGGCAGTGGTTGGGCCTAGCGAGCCTGAGGCATAGCCTTCGGGCGTTTTTGCCGGGCCGGCGTAATAGATCGGGTGATCTTTAACATACTGCGGCAAACTTTCGCCGTTATCCAGACGTTCTTTCAGTTTCGCATGCGCAATATCACGGCCAACAATAATGGTTCCGTTGAGCGACAGACGCGTGGACACCGGATATTGCGACAACTGAGCCAGGATCTCTTTCATCGGGCGATTGAGGTCAACGCGCACCGCTTCGCCTTCGCCTGCCTGACGCAGCTCTTCTGGTATGTATTTACCCGGATTATGCTCAAGTTTTTCGATCCAGATACCTTCACGGTTGATCTTAGCTTTGATATTTCGATCGGCTGAGCAAGAAACCCCCATACCAACCGGACACGACGCGCCGTGACGCGGCAGACGGATCACGCGGATATCATGAGCGAAGTACTTCCCGCCGAACTGGGCACCCAGCCCCAAATTCTGCGCTTCTATCAACAGCTCTTTTTCCAGCTCCACATCGCGGAACGCCTGACCATGCTCGTTACCTTCGGTCGGCAGCTCGTCGTAGTATTTCGCCGAAGCCAACTTGACAGTTTTCAGCGTGGCTTCCGCCGACGTTCCACCAATCACAAACGCGATGTGATACGGCGGGCAAGCCGCTGTTCCCAGCGTACGCATCTTCTCGACCAGGTAATTTTTTAATTTGCCCGGCGTGAGCAGCGCTTTGGTTTCCTGGTACAGATAGGTTTTGTTTGCCGAACCACCGCCTTTGGCAATACATAAGAATTTGTATTCATCGCCATCAACGGTATACAAATCGATCTGCGCTGGCAGGTTGGTGCCGGTGTTCACTTCTTTATACATATCCAGCGCGGCGTTTTGCGAATAGCGCAGGTTGTCTTCGATGTAGGTGTTATAGATCCCTCGCGCCAGTGCCGCTTCATCACCGCCGCCGGTCCAGACACGCTGACCTTTTTTACCCACGATTATCGCTGTGCCGGTATCCTGACAGGTCGGCAAAATACCTTTCGCCGCGATGTCGGAGTTGCGCAGGAATTGCAGGGCCACATATTTGTCGTTTTCACTGGCCTCAGGGTCACGCAGGATATCGGCAACCTGTTGCTGATGCGCTGGACGCAGCATAAACGACGCATCATGAAAAGCCTGACGAGCCAGCAGGGTTAGCGCTTGCGGCGCGACTTTAATAACCTCCTGCCCTTCGAATTCGGCAACGGAGACATAGTCGCTGGTCAGCAGATAGTATTCGGTATCATCCTTTTTAAGCGGGAAAGGATGCTGATAATGAAAGGGTTTGTTTGACATTGTGCTCTCACTTACTGCTAGGTCTGGTTATTCTCTGGGCAGATGTTCCATTGCCCTGCTTCCCTGCCGTAAGTCGGGTTGGAGAAGGCAAGGCTTTCTGCAACCGGAAATACTCAGGGTATTAAAAGCGAGTCACCATATCCTACACAATTTTTTAACAAAAACTGAGACAAGTACGACTTTTTACATGCGCAGGTTACTTCCCTCAGGGTTTCTTGGTTTAATAGCCAGAGAAAATTCCACATTCAAACAGGGCTTGAGAATGCAAAAACTCATCAACTCAGTGCAGAACTACGCCTGGGGAAGTAAAACTGCGTTAACGGAACTTTATGGGATTGCCAACCCAACTCAGCAACCGATGGCTGAACTTTGGATGGGAGCGCACCCAAAAAGCAGTTCGCAGGTTCAGAGCGCTGATGGTCAGACGGTTGCTTTACGCGACGTTATTGAAAGCGATAAATCCGCGCTATTAGGCGATGCCGTTGCCGAACGCTTTGGTGAACTGCCCTTCCTGTTTAAAGTGCTCTGTGCTGCGCAACCCCTTTCGATTCAGGTTCATCCTAACAAGCACAATTCTGAAATCGGGTTTGCCAAAGAAAACGCCGCCGGGATCCCGATGGATGCCGCCGAGCGCAACTACAAAGATCCTAACCACAAACCAGAACTGGTTTTTGCTTTAACGCCTTTCCTGGCGATGAACGCATTTCGTGAGTTCTCCGATATTGTTGCGTTATTACAACCCGTTTCCGCTGCGCATCCGGCTATTGCGCATTTCCTGCAGGAACCGAGCGCAGAGCGTCTGAGCTATCTATTTGCCAGCTTGCTGAATATGCAGGATGAGGAGAAATCCCACGCGCTGGCGATCCTGAAATCGGCGCTGAACAGTCAGCAGGGTGAACCCTGGCAAACCATCCGCCTGATCGCCGACTTCTACCCTAACGACAGCGGACTCTTTTCCCCACTGCTGCTCAACGTGGTTAAACTCAATCCCGGCGAGGCCATGTTCTTGTTTGCCGAGACCCCGCACGCCTATCTGCAAGGTGTGGCGCTGGAGGTGATGGCGAATTCGGACAACGTGCTACGCGCCGGGCTAACGCCAAAATACATTGATATCCCGGAACTGGTCGCCAACGTTAAGTTTGTCGCTAAGCCTGCAAACCAATTGCTGACCACACCGGTTAAAACAGATGATGAACTGGACTTCCCTATTCCGGTCGACGATTTCGCCTTCTCCCTACATGAGTTAACGGCCACTGGTGCAGAGATCGGCCAGCAAAGCGCCGCAATTCTGTTCTGCATTGAGGGTGAAGCCGTGTTGAGCAAAGGTGAGCAGCGTCTGGTCCTGCAGCCGGGTGAGTCGGCCTTTATTAGTGCGAATGAATCGCCGGTAAACGTCAGCGGCAAGGGCCGTTTAGCTCGGGTTTATAACAAGCTGTAGCAAGATACTGATATTTTTAACAACTCTTGCTAAGCTGTAGTGAGTTAAAGACAAATCACTCCTCCAGGCGTCTTCAAACGCCTGGTTTTATTTTATGGATATCAAAATGAAAAAATCGCTGGTAGCTGCGGGTGTAGTGGTTGCACTGGGTATCGTCTGGACGGGCGGTGCCTGGTACACAGGTAAAAAACTCGAAACGCATCTCGCCGAGATGGTGACACAGGCAAACAATCAGTTGAAACGCTACTCCCCTGAGGCGGGCATTGAACTGAGTTATCAAAACTATCAGCGCGGCGTGTTCAATAGCCAACTGCAACTGGTGGTTAAACCCATCACCGGGCAGCAAGATTCCTGGCTGAAGCCAGGGCAAAGCATCGTCCTTAATGAAACGGTTGATCACGGTCCTTTCCCGCTCGCACAGCTGAAATCGCTGAATCTGGTTCCCGCTATGGCCTCGGTGAAAACAACGTTGGTGAATAACGACGTCACCAAACCACTGTTCGATATTGCCAAAGGCGAAACGCCATTCGTCATTAACTCCCGTATCGGTTACAGCGGCGATACCCGTTCCGATCTCTCCCTCAAACCGCTGAACTACGAGAATGGCGATGAAAAAGTGGCCTTCAGCGGCGGGGAATTCCAGTTTACGGCTGACAAAGACGGTAATGCAGTTTCGCTAACTGGCGATGCGCAAAGTGGTCTGGTTAATGCGGTCAATGAGTACAACCAGAAAGTACAAATTACCTTCAATAACCTGAAAACTGAGGGTTCCAGCAGTATCGCCAGCTTTGGTGAGCGTATTGGCGACCAGAAGTTGTCACTCGAAAAACTGTCGATTGCAGTCGAGGGTAAAGAGTTGGCGGTTCTGGAAGGCATGGGTATCGATGGTAAATCCGATCTGATCAACGAGGGTAAAACCGTCAACAGCCAACTGGATTACACCCTGAACAGCCTTAAACTGCAGGGCCAGGATATGGGTAGCGGCAAACTGACGCTGAAAGTGGGCCAGATTGATGGTGAAGCCCTGCACCAGTTCAGTCAGCAGTATAGCGCCCAAACCAAGGCGTTGATGTCACAAATCGATGTGGTGCAAAACCCTGAGCTATATCAGCAGAAAGTCACCGAAGCCTTCTTTAATGCCCTGCCGATTCTGATGAAAGGCGAACCGGTTATCACTATTGCGCCGCTGAGCTGGAAAAATGCGAAAGGTGAAACCGCCTTTAATTTGTCGCTACTACTGAAAGATCCGACCGCAAACACCGTAGAGCCGCAAACACTGGCCCAGGAAGTAGATCGCTCCGTCAAATCACTGGATGCTAAGCTGACGATCCCTGTCGATATGGCGACTGAATTCATGACACAGATTGCCAAACTGGAAGGATATCAGCAGGAAGAAGCGGCGGGTCTGGCGAAGCAGCAGGTTAATGGCCTCGCGGCGATGGGGCAGATGTTCCGTATTACGACGTTGCAGGACAACGTTATCGGTTCCAGCCTGCAATATGCGAACGGTCAGGTAACACTTAACGGACAGAAAATGTCGCTGGATGAGTTTGTTGGCATGTTCGGTATGCCTGCCTTTGCTGAGCCGGACGCTCCTGCTGCCCCGCAACAGTAAATATCCGTTACGACAGGCCCGATAACCTTGCTTATCGGGCTTTTTTTATTTCGCGACGACCAGTCGGGCGGCAAGCGTCAGATTGCGCGAATGGCTTTCATCGTGGCCAATGCGTTGTAGCATGCGTTCCGCAAGGGTGTATCCCATTTCACGGGCAGGCGTGCAAGCCCAAATGATGGGAATGTCATCCAGCGCGCTTTCCGCCACATCAGCAAATCCGGCCAATGATATTTGCTGTTCAAAGTAGCGATCCACGCCTGTTTCACCGCTCTGTCGCCCTGCTCTCATCAGGCCAAACCAGGCGCCTACGGCAATGGTTTCGTTGTAGCACACCACCGCACTGATTGTGGGATTCCGGCGTAACAGCGCCGTCACCTCTTCCGCGGCCTGCTTTTGGCTGGATGAACACTCCAGCACCCAGTCGCTATGAAACGGCAAACCATACTTTAACAATGTCGCGCAATAGCCGCCGACGCGCTCTGCCCGGGTTAATGAAGAGCTTTGCCCGCCCAGCCAGGCAATGCGCTGGTGCCCATGGCGTATCAGTTGTTCAACCAGGAGTTGCGCGGCCTGCATGTTATCAGGTCTGACGGTGTCAACGTCATCCATATAGCTGGCGCGTGACGCAAACACCACCGGGATCCCTTTCTCAGCGGCCAGTTGTTGTAGCGCGTCACTGCTGCCTGCGGCCCCGGCGATCACCACGCCATCAACCCCTTGATTAAGTAACAGTGTGAAGCGCTGCGTCAGCTGTTCGCCGTCTTTGCCGCCATGCAGTAAGAAGACCATGCGCCCCTGGGCTTCTAATGCTTCCGTCAGCCCCGCCGTCAGCTCGGCGTAAAACGGCGTAGAAAGATCGCGCACAATCAAACCCACGACTCCGCTCTGCCCACCGCGTAGGGCTGATGCTTGCCGATTACGCACAAACCCCAGTTGCTCAATGGCAGCATTTACCCGCTCACCGGTTGCTGATGAAATACGTCCTTTGCCACTGAGTACCAATGAGACGGTACTGACCGAAACACCCGCAGCCAGCGCAACATCATGGATCGTTATTTTTTTGGCTATAGCCATAAAAACAGAAAACTCCCTGATAACGTGACCGATAAAACGTTTTATCAATCACTTATATTTATACCCTCTATTATCGTTCGATAATGTGATTTATACCGCACTAAAATTAGGTAAAACGTTTTATCTTCTCGCCATCATTAGCCAGCCTGATTTTACAAGGAGTCGTTTAATGACGACGAGAACCACACCAAAAATAACGTTATGGGAATTTTTCCAGCAGTTGGGCAAAACCTTTATGTTGCCCGTGGCTCTGCTCTCATTTTGCGGGATCATGTTAGGGATCGGCAGTTCGTTAAGCAGCCACGATGTCTTAACGTTAATCCCGGTGTTAGGAAATCCGGTGCTACAGGCCATCTTTACCTGGATGAGCAAAGTTGGCTCATTTGCGTTTAGCTTCCTACCGGTGATGTTTTGTATTGCCATTCCTCTTGGCCTGGCGCGCGAGAATAAAGGCGTGGCGGCGTTTGCCGGTTTTGTTGGTTACGCGGTAATGAACCTTGCCGTCAACTTCTGGTTAACCGCCAAAGGCATCTTACCCACCACTGATGCGGCGATCCTGAAAGCCAACAACGTGCAAAATATTCTGGGGATCCAGTCGATCGACACCGGGATCCTCGGCGCCGTTATCGCTGGGATCATCGTCTGGATGCTGCATGAACGCTTCCATAACATTCGTCTGCCGGATGCCCTGGCCTTCTTCGGCGGCACTCGCTTCGTTCCCATCATCTCCTCGGTGGTGATGGGCCTGGTCGGTCTGGTTATTCCCCTGATTTGGCCGGTTTTCGCCATGGGCATTACCGGACTCGGTCACATCATCAACAGTGCAGGTGAATTTGGTCCTATGCTGTTTGGTACCGGCGAACGTCTGTTGTTGCCTTTTGGTCTGCATCATATTCTGGTGGCATTGATCCGCTTTACCGAAGCGGGCGGCACGCAGGAAGTCTGTGGTCATAGCGTGAGCGGTGCATTGACTATTTTCCAGGCTCAATTGAGCTGTCCGACAACGCAAGGTTTCTCTGAAAGCGCAACCCGCTTCCTGTCCCAGGGTAAAATGCCGGCGTTCCTCGGCGGGTTACCGGGTGCAGCGTTAGCGATGTACCACTGCGCACGTCCAGAGAATCGTCATAAAATTAAAGGGTTATTAATTTCCGGTCTGATTGCCTGTGTAATTGGTGGTACGACCGAACCTCTCGAGTTCTTGTTTCTGTTCGTGGCCCCGGTTCTGTACGTGATCCATGCTTTGCTTACCGGTCTCGGCTTCACCGTGATGGCGGTGCTTGGCGTTACCATCGGTAACACTGACGGTAACCTGATCGACTTCGTGGTATTCGGCATCCTGCATGGATTGTCTACCAAGTGGTATCTGGTCCCTGTCGTCGCAGCTATCTGGTTTGCGGTGTATTACGTTATCTTCCGCTTCGCCATCACGCGCTTCAATCTGAAGACACCGGGTCGCGAAGTCGAAATGGCCAGCACTATCGAAAAAGTGATGGCTGGATCGCCAGGTAAATCGGGTTATAACGTGCCAGCTATTCTGGCGGCGTTGGGCGGCGCGGAAAACATTGTTAGCCTGGATAACTGCATCACTCGTCTGCGCTTGTCAGTGAAAGATATGTCGCTTGTTAACGTACAAGCTCTGAAGGACAATCGTGCCATTGGCGTAGTACAACTCAATCAGCATAACCTTCAGGTTGTTATTGGTCCGCAGGTCCAGTCAGTGAAAGACGAAATCGCGGTTCTGATGAACACCGTACAGGCTTAAGGACAACAATATGTTTGATTTTTCTAAGGTTGTGGACCGACACGGCACCTGGTGTACCCAGTGGGATTATGTTGCCGACCGTTTTGGCTCAGCGGATCTTCTGCCGTTCACCATCTCTGACATGGATTTTGCAACTGCCCCCTGCATTCTTGAGGCACTTGCCCAGCGCCTGTCCCATGGCGTGTTGGGTTACAGCCGTTGGAAAAATGATGAATTTTTGGCGGCTATTCAGCACTGGTTTCTTACGCGTCACAATACAAAAATCGATCCTCAGTCGCTGGTATATGGTCCCTCGGTCATCTATATGGTGTCAGAGCTGATTCGCCAGTGGTCTTCCGCGGGTGATGCGGTGGTTATTCACACCCCGGCTTACGACGCGTTTTACAAAGCTATCGAGGGTAATCAGCGCGTGGTGCGCGCTGTCGAACTGGAAAAACGTACTGACGGTTGGTACTGCGACATGACCGCACTGGAGAATGCCCTGTCTCGCCCAGAGAGCAAAATTCTTCTGCTCTGTAGCCCACAAAATCCGACGGGCAAAGTGTGGACGCGTGATGAGCTGGAAACCATGGCGGAACTGTGTCATCGCCATGGTGTAAAAGTCATTTCCGATGAGATCCATATGGATATGGTATGGGGTGATCACCCGCATATCCCCTGGAGTAACGTCGCGCGTGACAGCTGGGCGCTGCTCACTTCCGGCTCAAAAAGTTTTAATATTCCGGCACTGACCGGGGCTTACGCGATTATTGAAGACACTCAAAGCCGTAATGATTATCTCAGCGCATTAAAAGGTCGCGATGGTCTTTCCTCACCTGCGGTGCTGGCGCTGACCGCACATATCGCCGCCTATCAACAGGGCGCAAGCTGGCTTGATGCGCTGCGGGATTATCTTGCCAGCAATCTGCATTACGTCGCCCGCGAGCTTAATGCCGCATTCCCCGAACTGAGCTGGCAGGTTCCACAGTCTACCTATCTGGCGTGGATTGACCTGCGTCCGCTTAACATTGATGATCGCACATTACAGGAAGCGCTTATCCACCAGCAGAAAGTTGCCATCATGCCAGGAAACACTTACGGCGAAGAAGGACGCGGTTTTGTGCGCCTGAATGCCGGATGTCCGCGCTCAAAACTTGAAAAAGGCGTTCAGGGGTTGATTAACGCCATCCGTACAATACGTTAAACAGGTTTGCGCAATGAAAACCTCATTGCGCGCCTTCTCTACCTGACGCTTTACCACCCTGTTCATCCAGCATCGTCGAAAAGCCCGCGTTATCCCTTGCACCGGGGAAAGAAGTTGAGCGTAGACAAAAATGAATATCATGACATTTAATAATGCTATTTTATGTCTGAGCGGAACGCTTCGGTTTTATAATTTATTTATAATTTAAGAAAATTTACAAGAATAACCCTGATTGAGCACTCATATTTTTATTCCCTCTAACTCTCAGACGGTTACGATTATTTATTAATCAAACATCATTCATAATAAGCGAAGCGGTATTTTCCGCAATCCATTGAAAATTATCAATACGGACTGATTCGCCTATCAGCATTAAATTTGACTTAATACAAATAGCCGCTAACTTTAAGCCTTGAACAACGACGGATACGAAATTATTTTTTTGTATCTGACTGACATAACCGATATATGAGGTGATATATGGCAGAGCATCGTGGTGGTTCCGGTAACTTCGCAGAAGACCGAGAAAAAGCATCAGAAGCGGGCCGTAAAGGCGGTCAACATAGCGGTGGTAACTTCAAAAACGATCCACAACGCGCATCTGAAGCAGGTAAAAAAGGTGGGCAAAGCAGCCACGGCGGTGGCCGTAAGTCTGACAACTCCTGATAGTTAGCGTTATTTTCATCTTTTAATTAAAAGAGTGTCCTGCGGGTCTGTATGGGGCTCGCAGTTATTTTTAACCTCTAAAGGATATTAATATGCATATGAAAAGCATTGAAGACGTATTTATTCACCTACTTTCAGATACCTATAGCGCTGAAAAACAGTTAACGCGCGGACTGGCTAAACTCGCCAGAGCCGCCTCAAGCGAAAAACTCAGCAAAGCGTTTAATGCCCACCTGGAAGAAACCCAGGGGCAAATTGAACGTATTGACCAAATCGTTGAGCAAGAACCGGGAATTAAGATTAAACGCATGAAATGTGTGGCGATGGAAGGCTTAATTGAAGAGGCTAATGAGGTTATAGAAAGCACCGAGAAAAATGAAGTACGCGATGCCGCATTAATCGCAGCCGCACAGAAAGTGGAACATTATGAAATTGCCAGCTACGGCACACTGGCAACCCTTGCAGAACAACTGGGATATAAAAAAGCCGTAAAACTCCTCGCAGAAACGCTTGAAGAAGAGAAACAAACCGATCTGAAATTAACCGATCTGGCGGTTGGTAACATTAATAAAGACGCTGAAAAACGATAACCATACTGACTCGAGGAAATTACGATGAATCACTTAGAACATTACCATGACTGGCTACGCGATGCGCACGCGATGGAAAAGCAAGCGGAGTCAATGCTGGAATCGATGGCGAGTCGTATCGATAATTATCCTGATTTGCGTGCCAGAATTGAGCAACATATTAATGAAACAAAAAGGCAAATTACCCTGCTGGAAGAGATCCTCGATCGAAACGATATTTCGCGTTCTGTATTAAAAGACTCCATGAGTAAAATGGCCGCTTTTGGCCAGTCGATTGGCGGCATGTTTCCTTCTGACGAAATTGTAAAAGGCGCAATCAGCGGCTATGTATTCGAGCAATTTGAAATAGCCTGCTACACATCGCTTTTGGCCGCTGCCAAAAAGGTCGGTGATACCGCCTCTATCCCCGCTATCGAAACGATTCTCGCAGAAGAACGTGAGATGGCCGACTGGCTGATTAAACATATTCCGCAAACGACAGAACAATTTCTCTTACGGTCTGACGCTGACGGTGTTGTAGCCAAAAAATAATCTCATTACGCTCTGCTTCAGGCAGAGCTTCCTCGGATGGGGTCTGTACCGTGCCTGAATTTGACGCTTTTTATTTAGCCCGTTTTCAGTTCGCCTTCACTGTTTCTTTCCATATTCTTTTTCCCGCGATTACGATTGGACTGGCCAGCTATCTGGTGGTGCTGGAGGGGATGTGGCTGCGCACGCGAAACAATCTCTGGCGCTCGCTCTATAATTTCTGGCTGCAAATCTTCGCCGTCAATTTTGGGATGGGTGTCGTATCCGGCCTGGTGATGGCTTATCAGTTTGGTACCAACTGGAGCGGCTTTTCGCAATTTGCCGGCAGTATTACCGGACCACTGCTGCTTTATGAAGTCCTGACCGCCTTTTTCCTCGAAGCGGGCTTCCTTGGCGTAATGCTATTCGGCTGGAACAAAGTATCTCCAGCGCTGCATTTCTTCACCACCTGTATGGTGGCGCTGGGCACGTTGCTATCTACCTTCTGGATCCTGGCTTCCAATAGTTGGATGCAAACACCTCAAGGTTTTAGCCTCGAAAATGGGCATGTCATTCCCCAGGATTGGCTGGCTATCGTATTTAATCCTTCCTTTCCGTATCGCTTATTGCATATGTCGATTGCTGCTTTTCTGAGTAGCGCGATGTTCGTTGGCGCATCTGCCGCCTGGCATTTACTGCGGGGTAACGATACTCCTGCCATTCGTAAAATGTTTTCGATGGCGCTGTGGATGGCTCTGATTGTCGCCCCTATTCAGGCGGTTGTTGGAGATATGCATGGCCTCAATACCCTTGAGCATCAGCCTGCAAAAATAGCGGCCATTGAGGGGCACTGGGAGAACCCCCCCGGAGAGGCAACGCCATTGACGCTGTTTGGCATGCCTGACATGGAGGAAGAGCGCACCAAATACGCTCTGGCGATCCCTGCGCTGGGCAGTCTGATTCTGACCCATAGTCTGGACAAGCAGGTTCCTGCGCTGAAGGATTTTCCCAAGGAAGATCGCCCCAACTCCGCGATTGTATTTTGGTCGTTTCGCATCATGGTTGGCATGGGCGTGTTGATGATCGCCCTGGGTATCTGCAGTGTCTGGTTACGTTGGCGCAAGCGCCTGTACCATTCCCGTCCATTCCAATGGTTTGCACTTTTGATGGGGCCGGCCGGACTATTGGCCTTATTGGCCGGTTGGGTGACCACGGAGGTTGGCCGCCAGCCCTGGGTCGTATACGGCTTTTTGCGCACCCGTGATGCCGTTTCGTTGCACAGTACAACGCAAATGGTCATCAGTTTGCTGGTATTTATCGTCGTTTACAGCACCGTCTTTGGCGTGGGTTACCACTACATATTCAGACTGATTAAAAAAGGTCCTCAGCCGGTCAGTGAACTGACCTCACAAACCGATGGCACCCCTGCGCGTCCGCTTTCCGCCGCAGAACCGGTAACGGATGAAGAGGAGAAAATCTGATGGACATCGATATCACCGTAATCTGGTTTATTATCATTGTCTTTGCCACGCTGATGTACATCGTAATGGATGGTTTCGATTTGGGCATTGGTATGTTGTTTAGCATTGTACATGCCCCCGGCGAACGAGATGTGATGGTGAACAGTGTGGCCCCCGTCTGGGACGGGAATGAAACCTGGCTGGTGCTCGGTGGGGCCGGTGTCTTTGGCGCCTTCCCTCTGGCTTATGCTGTGATTGCTGACGCACTGGCAATTCCACTCACGATGATGCTAATTGGGTTGATTTTTCGCGGTGTGGCGTTTGAGTTTCGCTTTAAAGCCACGCCGTCGCATCGGCTATTTTGGGATTACGCATTTGCCGGTGGATCGTTGCTGGCGACCGTGAGTCAGGGGATCGTTGTTGGCGCCGTGATTAACGGTTTCGATATAGCAGACCGTCGCTTTGCCGGGTCGGCATTGGATTGGTTGACCCCATTTAATGTATTTTGCGGCCTCGGACTGGTTGCCGCTTATCTGTTACTCGGCAGCACCTGGCTGATAATGAAAAGCGATGGCGCGCTTCAGGAACGGATGCGTAAATTAACGCGCCATGTTCTGCTCGCTCTGCTGGCGGTTATTGCCGTGGTCAGCATCTGGACACCCCTTAACTGGCAATACATTGCAGAACGCTGGTTCACGCTACCTAATTTCTACTGGTTTGTGCCGGTCCCCATTCTGGTGACGATACTCAGCCTGTGGATTTGGCGTCTGAGCAGCGACAACACCAGCCATGCACGACCTTTTATCCTGACGCTGGGATTGATCTTTCTGGGATTTAGCGGCTTAGGTATCAGCCTGTGGCCCTATATTATTCCGCCGCATGTTACCTTGTGGGATGCAGCGGCTCCCCCTGCAAGCCAGATGTTTATGCTGGTTGGCACGCTTATTATTATTCCGGTCATTCTGATGTATACAGCATGGAGCTACTATGTCTTTCGCGGCAAAGTATCTGACGGAGAAGGCTACCATTGACCAGGATAGCGCGCCGATCGCCTGACTCATTGAAAACCTGAAATATATGTCCACAATGTTCCACTTTTACAAAGTGTTGGCGCACTTTATTCAAAGTTTTTAGAGAATTATGATTCTGTTGTATAATGCCCTGCACTTTACCTAAAAATACGAGTGCGACCATGATTGATACTTCTCTCCCCTTAACCGACGTCCATCGCCACCTTGATGGTAACATCCGTGCCCAAACGATCCTCGATCTGGGTCGCCAGTTTAATTTAACCCTCCCGGCACAGACGCTGGAAACGTTGATTCCTCATGTGCAAGTGACGTCAACCGAGCCTGATTTGGTCAGCTTTTTATCCAAACTGGACTGGGGCGTAAAGGTTCTGGCCTCGCTGGACGCCTGCCGCCGCGTCGCGTTTGAAAATATTGAGGATGCCGCACGCAACGGCCTGCACTATGTTGAACTACGTTTTTCCCCTGGCTACATGGCAATGACCCATCAACTCCCTGTAGCAGGCGTGGTTGAAGCCGTTATTGCAGGCGTGCGCGAAGGCTGCAAGGCCTTTGGCGTTGAAGCACGTTTAATTGGCATTATGAGTCGTACCTTCGGCGAAGCCGCCTGCCTGCAGGAACTTGATGCGCTGTTAGCACACCGCGACCATATTACTGCGCTGGATCTGGCCGGTGACGAACTGGGCTTCCCGGGTAGTTTGTTCTTGTCACACTTCAACCAGGCACGCGATGCAGGCTGGCATATCACCGTCCATGCCGGCGAAGCCGCGGGACCAGAAAGCATCTGGCAGGCCATCAAAGAATTGGGCGCTGAACGCATTGGCCATGGTGTTAAAGCGGTCGAAGATCGTGCGTTGATGGATTACCTCGCCGAGCACCGTATCGGCATTGAATCCTGCCTGACATCGAACATCCAGACCAGCACCGTCGCTGCGCTGGCGACCCATCCGCTGAAAACATTCCTTGAACATGGCGTTGTGGCCAGTCTGAATACGGACGACCCGGCTGTTCAGGGTGTCGATATTATTCACGAGTACACTATTGCCGCGCCTGCCGCAGGTTTAACTCGCGAACAGATCCGCCAGGCACAAATCAATGGTCTGGAAATGGCATTCCTGAGTAACGAAGAGAAACGTACGCTGCGCGAGAAAGTCGCCGCAGCGTAACGCTTATCCGGCCTACGTGGCGTTGCATTGTGGGCCGGATAAGATGCCAGGGCATCGCCATCCGGCATGTGTCTTATCAGGCAAGGCATAGCGTAGAGCGGTGTTTCGCGGACTCAATACCAAGCTCAATCAGCTCCATAATCTGGATAGCTTGTCTCGCCGGGACCGGGTTTTCACCGTTACCGTTCAGCGCATCACGGATGCCTGCATAGTACGCCGGGTAATTGCCCGGCACGGTCAGCCAGGTCTCTTCAACCCGCTCATCGCCTTCAACTCGCGTCAATACACCATCGCGCATGTCGTAACCCCAGTCTTCCTGAGGCAGACGCTCACCATTTTTCAGACGTTCTTCCTGTGGATCAAGACCATACTTGACGTAGCTCCCGCGTGAGCCGTGCACGATATAGCGGGCCGATTCTGCGGCCGCCAGCATGGTTCCATGCAAAATCACACGACGCTGCGGATACGTCAGAATGGCATGGAAGTAATCTGTCGATTGCGCCCCCGGACGCAGTTGCGCCAGATCCACCGTCATACTGACCGGCAAACCAAACAGATTAATCGCTTGATCCAAAAGATGTGGTGCTAAATCATACCAAATACCGCTGCCCGGACCGCCCTGTTCACGCCAACGGTCACGAACCTGTGGGCGGAAACGATCGAAGTGGGATTCAAAATAGGCAACTTCGCCCAAAACACCATCCGCCAATAACGCTTTCAAGGTCAGAAAATCACTGTCCCAGCGCCGGTTATGGAAAACAGAGAGTACGCGTCCCAGACTACGCGCAAGTGCATCCAGCTCACGAGCTTGTGACAGTGTCACGGTGAAAGGTTTATCAACAACCACATGTTTACCCGCTTCCAGTGCAGCCTTCGCTAACGGGAAGTGCGTGTCATTTGGCGTAGGGATCACAATCAGGTCAATATTAGGATCGTTAAAAAGGTGCTTCGGTTCAGCAACAACCGTCACTGTAGGCCAGTCGGCCTTCACTTTTGCTTCATCACTACTGGACACCACAGCCAGTTCCAGGCCCGGTGTGCCCACAATCAGGGGGGCATGGAAGGTTTTACTGGCGTAACCATAGCCGATTAGCCCAACGCGGATGTTGTCACTCATGTTATTGCCTCTCAATTCAGACTGACCTATTTCACACCATACATTGCAACGTCTCAATAGTTTAATAACCTTTGCGCTACAAAGGTTGTTTATTAACTTAAGTCAAACATATGCTTCTTAAGCTGAATTTGCCGCGAAAAAGTGGCTGAAATCGTTCCCAATCTTCTTGCTGTATTATGGAGAGATTAGTAACATTTGCAGCCTGTGTTTATGGATAAATCAAAGCAAATGTCATCAGTAATGAATCGTCTTATTGAGTTAGCAGGTTGGATTGTTCTTGCGGTCTCCGTGATCCTGCTGGGTATTGCCAATCATATTGACAATTACCAGCCACCGGAACCAATTGCAGCAGTGCAGAAAAAATAAGCGTCATCGGCCTTTTTCGCCCAGCAATTCACCTTCACGCATTGCTGGGTCCGGCTGTAAAAGATCCAATTCTGTCAAAAAAAGCGAATTATGCCGCATCCCGCTCCCGCGCGTATTGCCTGCGATCGCGAAGCGCGCTAACCTTGCCGCAGGCGTACATAGCGCCTGCTTTTTCACAGGTATGCATACTCTTCTTACATTTGCGCGCAAATCCGCTTTTACCTGTGCACATTGTTTATTTCTTAATATTTACTACTCCGTTGGTATTATTTTATATATGGATCGCTCTTTATGACTGTTCAGGATTACTTATTAAAATTCCGTAAAATTAGTTCACTCGAAAGTCTGGAAAAACTATTCGATCATCTTAACTACACGCTCACCGATGATAACGACATTATCAATATGTACCGTGCAGCAGACCACCGTCGTGCGGAGCTCATCTCCGGCGGTCGTCTGTTTGACGTCGGTCAGGTACCTAAATCAGTCTGGCATTACGTGCAATAAAGAAGAAAGTAGCGCTCAACGTTAAAAGCTTTATAATAATTGCCCCAAAATGAATGGCATGTTTGATCGCGCGCGTAAACCTGGAGAAGAGATGACTACCACACCGGCACAACGTATCGGAGGCTGGCTACTTGGGCCATTGGCCTGGCTGTTAGTTGCGTTGTTGAGTGCTTCGCTGGCGTTGTTACTTTACGTCACTGCGCTGGCCACACCGCAAACCTTCCAAACGCTTGGTGAGCAAAGTACGACCAATTTGTTGTTATGGGGCGTCTCTTTTATTACGGCTATCGCCATGTGGTATTACACGTTATGGCTGACGATTGCGTTTTTCAAACGCAGAACCTGCGTGCCGAAGCACTATATTTTATGGCTGCTGATCTCTGTGTTACTGGCGATTAAAGCGTTTGCGTTTTCACCCGTCCCGGACGCCTTTGCCGTGCGCCAACTGCTGTTCCCTTTGTTAGCAGCAGCACTGCTGGTGCCCTATTTCAAGCGCTCACAGCGCGTTAAGTCGACGTTTGTGAACCCGTAATAACCCTACAGTTAACCTGTTGTCGCCTGTTGTAGATTGTCAGATAATAGGCGGCTTTTTTATTTCAGGCCGAAAAATGACTGATTACCTGCTGCTGTTTGTCGGAACTGTACTGGTCAACAACTTTGTACTGGTTAAGTTTCTGGGGCTCTGCCCGTTTATGGGCGTTTCCAAAAAACTGGAAACCGCAATGGGTATGGGCCTTGCCACGACGTTTGTCATGACGCTGGCCTCCATTTGCGCATGGTTGATTGATACCTGGATCCTCATTCCGCTCAATCTCATCTATCTGCGCACGCTAGCTTTTATTCTGGTCATCGCCGTCGTCGTGCAATTTACCGAGATGGTGGTCCGTAAAACCAGCCCTGCGCTATACCGCCTGTTGGGGATCTTCTTACCGCTGATCACCACAAACTGTGCGGTGTTGGGGGTAGCGTTGCTGAATATTAACCTCGGCCATAACTTCTTACAGTCGGCGCTATACGGCTTTTCCGCCGCCGTCGGCTTCTCACTGGTAATGGTACTGTTTGCCGCTATTCGCGAACGTCTCGCTGTGGCAGACGTCCCTGCTCCGTTTCGCGGTAATGCGATTGCGCTGATTACCGCCGGTTTAATGTCATTGGCCTTTATGGGCTTTAGTGGTTTGGTGAAGTTGTAATGAATGCTATCTGGATTGCCGTTGCCGCAGTGAGTCTGCTGGGTCTGGCGTTCGGCGCTATTTTGGGTTACGCCTCGCGACGTTTTGCCGTTGAGGATGATCCGGTCGTGGAGAAAATTGATGAAATTCTCCCGCAAAGCCAGTGTGGGCAGTGCGGCTATCCGGGCTGTCATCCCTATGCTGAAGCGATCGGCTCGCAGGGTGAAAAAATCAATCGTTGCGCGCCCGGTGGTGAAGCGGTGATGTTAAAAATCGCTGCCCTGTTGAACGTCGACCCGCAGCCGATTGATGGTGATGAACAAGATGTTACGCCCGTGCGAATGCTGGCAGTCATTGATGAAAATAATTGTATTGGTTGCACAAAGTGCATTCAGGCCTGTCCGGTCGATGCCATTGTGGGTGCGACCCGCGCCATGCACACAGTGATGAGCGATCTCTGCACCGGCTGCAACCTGTGCGTTGACCCATGTCCAACGCAATGTATCGAATTACGCCCGGTGGCTGAGACGCCCGATAGCTGGAAATGGGATTTAAACACTATCCCTGTGCGCATCATTCCTGTGGAACAACATGTTTAAGTTATTCTCTGCATTCAGAAAAAACAAAATCTGGGATTTTGATGGCGGCATTCATCCACCAGAAATGAAGACCCAGTCAAACGGTACGCCGCTGCGGCAGGTTCCGCTGGCGCCGCGCTTCGTTATTCCCCTGAAACAACATATTGGCGCGGAAGGTGAACTGTGTGTCAACGTGGGCGACACCGTCCTGCGTGGCCAGGCGTTAACCATCGGGCGTGGCAAAATGCTGCCGGTACATGCGCCAACGTCAGGCACTATTGTTGCTATTGCGCCGCACTCCACCGCACACCCTTCGGCATTAGCCGAGCTAAGCGTCATCATTGATGCCGATGGCGAAGACCGCTGGATTGAGCGTGATGGCTGGGCCGATTACCGTTCCCGTAGTCGGGAAGAGCTTATTGCACGTATTCATCAGTACGGCGTCGCCGGTCTGGGCGGCGCAGGTTTCCCAACCGGGGTTAAGCTACAGGGCGGCGGCGATAAAATTGAAACGCTGATCATCAACGCCGCAGAATGCGAGCCGTACATTACGGCGGATGACCGCTTGATGCAGGACTGCGCGGCGCAGGTCGTCGAAGGTATCCGCATCCTCGCGCACATTCTTCAGCCGCGTGAGATCCTGCTGGGAATAGAAGATAACAAACCGCAGGCAATTTCCATGCTGCGTGCGGTGCTGGCCGATTCGCACGATATCAGCTTACGCGTGATCCCGACAAAGTACCCGTCAGGCGGCGCCAAACAGTTAACACAAATTCTGACCGGCAAACAGGTCCCCCATGGCGGACGCTCCTCAGATATTGGCGTGCTGATGCAAAACGTCGGGACCGCCTACGCAATCAAACGCGCGGTGATTGACGGCGAACCCATTACCGAGCGTGTTGTGACGCTTACAGGCGAAGCCGTCAGCCGTCCGGGCAACGTCTGGGCGCGATTAGGGACGCCGGTTCGTCATCTGCTCAGCGACGCGGGTTTCTGCCCTTCCGCCGACCAGATGGTGATTATGGGCGGGCCGCTGATGGGGTTTACGCTGCCGTGGCTGGATGTACCGGTGGTGAAGATAACCAACTGCCTTCTGGCCCCCTCTGCCAGTGAAATGGGTGAAACGCCGGAGGAGAAAGGTTGCATTCGCTGTAGCGCCTGCGCCGATGCCTGCCCGGCCGATCTTCTGCCGCAGCAACTCTACTGGTTCAGTAAAGGGCAGCAGCACGATAAAGCCACAACTCACAATATTGCAGACTGTATCGAATGCGGCGCTTGCGCATGGGTATGCCCGAGCAACATTCCGCTGGTGCAGTATTTCCGCCAGGAAAAGGCCGAGATTTATGCTATTAGCCAGGAAGAAAAACGCGCCGCAGAAGCCAAAGCACGTTTTGAAGCCCGACAGGCGCGACTTGAGCGTGAAAAAGCCGCACGTCTTGAACGCCACAAAAGCGCTGCCGTACAGCCTGCGGCTAAAGATCATGATGCCATCGCCGCCGCGCTGGCTCGCGTAAAAGAGAAACAGGCTCAGGCAATGCAACCGGTTGTTATTCAGGCTGGCGAAAAACCTGACAATAGCGCAGTGATTGCCGCTCGCGAGGCGCGTAAAGCACAGGCTCGTGCGGCCCGAGCGGAAAATTCAAACAAAATTGAAGACAGCAGCGCGGGTACCGACCCGCGTAAAGCCGCCGTTGAAGCGGCTATCGCCCGCGCCAAGGCCCGTAAACTTGAGCAACAGCCGGTTACTGAAACCGCTGAACCGGTTGACCCACGTAAAGCGGCAGTCGAAGCGGCTATCGCCCGCGCCAAAGCCCGTAAGCTTGAGCAGCAGTCGGTAACGGAAACAGCAGAACCGGTGGATCCGCGCAAAGCCGCCGTCGAAGCGGCAATCGCCCGCGCCAAAGCCCGTAAGCTTGAGCAGCAGGCGGTGACTGAAACCGCTGAACCGGTGGATCCGCGCAAAGCCGCCGTCGAAGCGGCAATCGCCCGCGCCAAAGCCCGTAAGCTTGAGCAGCAGCCGGTGACTGAAAGCGCTGAACCGGTGGATCCGCGTAAAGCCGCCGTCGCGGCCGCTATCGCACGCGCCCAGGCTAAAAAAGCCGCACAGCAGCAGGTTGTAAACGAGGAATAAATGGTATTCAGAATAGCAAGCTCCCCTTATACCCATAACCAACGTCAGACATCACGCATCATGATGTTGGTGTTACTTGCTGCATTGCCGGGAATCGTCGCGCAGCTGTGGTTCTTTGGCTGGGGGACGTTGTTGCAGATCGTTCTGGCCGCCATTAGCGCTATCGGCGCCGAAGCGGTCGTACTTAAACTGCGGAAACAACCCATTGCGCCGATTTTAAAAGATAACTCCGCGCTCCTTACGGGGTTGCTGCTGGCCGTGAGTATTCCTCCGCTGGCCCCCTGGTGGATGGTGGTATTAGGCACGGTATTTGCCGTTATCATTGCAAAACAGCTGTATGGCGGCCTCGGACAAAACCCTTTCAATCCCGCCATGATTGGCTACGTCGTACTGCTTATCTCATTCCCGGTGCAGATGACAAGCTGGCTGCCGCCACAGGAAATTGCAGCCACGGTACCCGGATTCTTTGACGCTCTGAACGTAATCTTTACCGGACATACCGCTGGCGGCAACGATATGAACGCGCTCCGTATGGGAATCGACGGCATCAGCCAGGCTACCCCCCTTGATACCTTCAAGACTTCTCTGCATGCGGGACGAACGGTTGAACAGGTAATGCAGTACCCGATTTACAGCGGCATGCTCGCGGGCGCCGGATGGCAGTGGGTTAACCTTGCCTGGTTGGCTGGCGGCATTGTGCTGTTATGGCAAAAAGCGATTCGCTGGCATATCCCGGTTAGTTTCCTGCTGTCGCTCGCTGTTTGCGCTACTTTAGGCTGGATTTTCTCGCCAGAGTCGCTGGCACCGCCTCAGTTACATCTACTTTCTGGCGCGACGATGCTCGGCGCTTTCTTTATTCTTACCGATCCCGTTACGGCATCGACCACCAACCGTGGTCGCCTGATTTTTGGCGCGCTTGCGGGTTTGTTAGTGTGGTTAATCCGCAGTTTTGGTGGCTATCCTGATGGCGTGGCCTTTGCCGTGTTGCTGGCAAATATTACGGTTCCCCTGATTGATTATTACACCCGCCCTCGCGTGTACGGACATCGCTAAGGACAACATATGCTGAAAACGATTCGTAAACACGGTATTACTCTGGCGCTATTTGCCGCTGGATCTACGGGGTTAACCGCGGCAATCAATCAATTAACCAAATCCACTATCGATGAACAAGCGGCGTTGCAGCAAAAAGTATTGTTTGATCAGGTTCTGCCTGGCGATCGCTACAATAACGCGTTGTCTGAGAGTTGCTATCTGGTGAATGCGCAGGCGTTAGGTAAAGGGACTCACCGTGTATATATCGCGCGCCAGGACGATCGGCCTGTCGCGGCAATTCTCGAAGCCACAGCCCCAGATGGTTATTCCGGCGCTATTCAGCTATTGGTTGGTGTGGATTTCACAGGTACCGTATTGGGCACACGCGTGACTGAACATCATGAAACACCGGGGCTGGGCGATAAAATCGAACTGCGTCTGTCTGACTGGATCACCCACTTTAGCGGCAAAACGATCGGCGCGGGTAACGATGCCCACTGGGCAGTGAAGAAAGATGGCGGCGACTTCGACCAGTTTACTGGCGCAACCATTACGCCCCGTGCGGTTGTTAATGCGGTGAAACGTGCGGGGCTGTATGCCCAGTCACTGCCTGCACAACTCCCTCAACTTAGCGCCTGTGGAGAATAAACCATGAGCGAAATCAAAGATGTCATTGTCCAGGGGTTATGGAAAAATAACTCCGCGCTTGTGCAGTTACTTGGCATGTGCCCGCTGCTGGCGGTAACTTCTACCGCCACCAATGCGTTAGGCCTGGGACTGGCGACTACGCTCGTCCTGACGCTGACCAACCTGACCATTTCAGCCCTGCGTCGCTGGACGCCCTCTGAAATTCGTATTCCGATTTATGTCATGATCATCGCTTCCGTTGTGAGTGCGGTACAGATGCTGATTAATGCTTACGCTTTTGGTCTGTATCAGTCTCTTGGCATCTTTATCCCACTGATTGTGACTAACTGTATTGTTGTTGGTCGTGCTGAAGCCTTCGCGGCTAAAAAAGGCCCGGCATTATCCGCCCTTGATGGTTTCTCTATCGGTATGGGCGCAACTGGCGCCATGTTTGTTCTGGGTTCGCTACGTGAAATAATTGGTAACGGTACGCTATTTGATGGCGCAGACGGTTTACTTGGCAGTTGGGCTAAGGTACTACGTGTAGAGATCTTCCATACCGACACGCCGTTTCTGCTGGCTATGCTGCCACCGGGCGCGTTCATTGGCCTGGGCCTGATGCTGGCGGTGAAATATCTGATTGATGAGAAAATGAAGAAACGTCGTGCCGAAGCGGCTGTCGCAGACAGTCCGGTTGGTGAAACAGGGAATGTGTAATGAACAAAGCAAAACGGCTGGAAATACTGACACGCCTGCGTGATAACAATCCGCATCCGACAACTGAACTGAATTTTACATCGCCGTTCGAACTGCTGATTTCGGTCTTGCTCTCCGCGCAGGCCACCGATGTCAGCGTCAATAAAGCCACGGCTAAGCTGTACCCTGTCGCCAATACCCCTGCCGCTATGCTGGAGCTCGGCGTAGACGGGGTTAAGTCCTACATCAAGACAATCGGGTTGTTCAACAGTAAAGCGGAGAACGTGATCAAAACCTGCCGCATTCTGCTGGAAAAACATAATGGTGAAGTGCCAGAAGACCGGGCCGCATTAGAAGCCCTGCCCGGTGTTGGGCGAAAAACAGCCAATGTGGTGTTAAATACCGCCTTTGGCTGGCCTACCATTGCGGTAGATACCCATATTTTTCGCGTCTGTAATCGCACGCAATTTGCGCCAGGCAAAAACGTCGAGCAGGTAGAGGAAAAATTACTGAAAGTCGTACCGAGTGAATTTAAAGTCGATTGCCATCACTGGTTAATCCTTCATGGCCGCTACACCTGTATTGCGAGAAAACCGCGCTGCGGTTCTTGCATCATCGAAGATCTCTGCGAATTCAAAGAGAAAGTTGATATCTGATACTGATGGGGCGTTCTCTTTGCCCCTTTGACACATAACGATTAGTTATGCACTCCCTAAACAATCTTTTCCCGTCGATGATGCCATTCAACTGCGCATTTCTAACGCATTATTCTTGCGTATAAACACCTGAGCAGGTTAATCGTTTTTTTAGTAATAGAAATTTCTATCTATACGTGATGCAGATCACTCAGACAACACAATGTTAAATAATTTTTATTTTTTAGTTAAAGTGACAATCAGATGACCTTACTGAACAGTTTCTAAACAAAACATTACACTGACTATTTTTCAGATAATGGCCTATATCACTGGATTCAACCGTAAATAGCAGAACATATCGCCACATTGCGGTTTTTGGGTTGCTTAAACAGTGTAAAAATCTGCGATTTTTCAAATGAAGAAATTTAACGCTAGATAACATTTCTCTGTACCGATGATTTCACCACCCAGGATATATGTAACAGATTATTACAAACCACTTGTCTGAATGGTCAAGATAGTGAACATTACTTGCCGTTTCCCCTCCCACTATAACAATCGGACGGATGAACTTGATTCATCACGTACCTGAACACCCCCGTTGATATGGGATGTAAAAAAAGAGGTAAAAGTGTCTACTGCAAACAATAAACCAACAGAAAGCGTTAGTTTAAACGCCTTCAAACAACCGAAAGCGTTCTATCTCATTTTCTCGATAGAGCTGTGGGAACGTTTTGGTTATTACGGCCTGCAAGGGATTATGGCCGTCTACCTGGTTAAGCAACTGGGTATGTCAGAAGCGGATTCCATCACCCTTTTCTCGTCCTTTAGCGCACTGGTGTATGGTCTGGTTGCCATCGGCGGCTGGTTAGGTGATAAAGTTCTGGGAACAAAACGTGTCATTATGCTGGGCGCCATTGTTCTGGCCATCGGTTATGCGCTGGTTGCATGGTCCGGTCACGATGCTGGTATTGTTTATATGGGCATGGCGGCCATCGCGGTCGGTAACGGCCTGTTTAAAGCCAACCCATCCTCCCTGCTCTCTACCTGCTATGCAAAAGATGACCCGCGTCTTGATGGTGCATTTACCATGTACTATATGTCCGTCAACATCGGTTCATTCTTCTCTATGCTGGCAACGCCATGGTTAGCTGCGCGTTACGGCTGGAGCACCGCGTTCGCGCTGAGCGTCGTAGGTATGCTGATCACCGTGGTTAACTTCGCATTCTGTCAGCGCTGGGTTAAACAGTACGGTTCTAAACCTGACTTTGAGCCGATCAACTTCCGTAACCTGCTGCTGACCATCGCTGGCGTTGTGGTTCTGATCGCGATTGCGACCTGGCTGCTGCACAACCAGGAAATCGCCCGTATGGTTCTGGGTGTGATTGCCATTGGTATCGTATTTATCTTCGGTAAAGAAGCCTTCACCATGCACGGTGCTGCGCGTCGTAAAATGATCGTCGCCTTCATTCTGATGCTGGAAGCGATTATCTTCTTCGTGCTGTACAGCCAGATGCCGACCTCACTGAACTTCTTTGCGATTCGTAACGTTGAACACTCTATTCTGGGCATTGCTTTTGAACCTGAGCAGTACCAGGCGCTGAACCCGTTCTGGATCATCATTGGTAGCCCAATCCTCGCCGCTATCTATAACAAGATGGGTGATACGCTGCCGATGCCGACCAAGTTCGCGATTGGTATGGTGCTGTGCTCCGGTGCGTTCCTGATCCTGCCGCTGGGTGCGAAATTCGCCACCGATGCGGGCATCGTTTCCGTTAACTGGCTGATCATTTGCTACGGTCTGCAAAGTATCGGTGAGCTGATGATTTCCGGTCTGGGTCTGGCCATGGTGGCGCAGCTGGTTCCGCAACGTCTGATGGGCTTCATCATGGGTAGCTGGTTCCTGACCACTGCCGGTGCAAACATCATCGGCGGTTACGTCGCTAACATGATGGCAGTTCCAGAAAACGTGACTGACCCGCTGATGTCTCTGGAAGTCTACGGTCGTGTGTTCCTGCAGATTGGTGTTGCAACGGCGGTTATCGCTGTTCTGATGCTGCTGACGGCGCCGAAACTGAATCGTATGACTCAGGACGATGACGCTAATGAGAAAGCCTCTAAGGCCGCGACAGCGTAATTCTCAGGGAAACTCATTTTCAGGCCGCTAACTGTTGTTAGCGGCTTTTTTTTTGCCAGAGGTAGCACTACCATACGATAAACCTCAGCCAAAAGGAGTTACCGATGAAACTGTTCTACAAACCGGGCGCTTGTTCTCTCGCTTCCCACATCACACTTCGTGAGAGCGGTAAAGATTTCACGCTGGATGGTGTCGATTTGATGAAGAAACGTCTGGAAAACGGCGATGATTTTTTCGCGGTAAACCCAAAAGGACAAGTTCCCGCGCTGCTGCTGGACGACGGTACATTACTGACCGAAGGCGTCGCCATCATGCAATACCTGGCGGACACAGTGCCAGACCGCCACCTCCTCGCCCCTACCAGCAGTCTCTCCCGTTACAAAACCATCGAATGGCTAAACTACATTGCGACAGAATTGCATAAAGGCTTTACCCCGCTGTTCCGTCCCGATACGCCGGAAGACTTCAAGCCAACCGTTCGCGCGCAGTTGGAGAAAAAAATGCAGTACGTGAATGAATCGCTGAAAGATGAGCAATGGATCTGCGGCCCACGCTTTAGCATTGCAGACGCTTATCTGTTCACCGTGCTGCGTTGGGCTTATGCGGTTAAGCTGAATATGGCAGGATTAAGCCATATCGAGGCGTATATGGCGCGTATGGCTGAACGCCCGGCGGTTGCCGCAGCGTTGAAGGCTGAAGGGTTGAATTAATTGGTGTTGCCGGGTAGCGCTTGCGCTTACCCGGCCTGTACACCCGATAAGCGTGAGCGCCATCGGGCGTTGATTACAACTGCGTCGCGCTAAAGTAGTGTTCAGGCTTCGCGATACGATCCTGAGCGGCCACCACCTGCAACTCATACTCATGCATTTCTTTGGTGGCGATCATCACTTCATACACTGCCGCAGTCACATGCTCAAGCGCCTGCTGTAAAGACGCGCCCTGCAGCAGTTTCACCAGCAGCAAGCCGCTGGTAACGTCACCCACGCCAACCGGCTGACGCGCGCCAAAATCAACTAACGGTCGACTGATGTGCCACGCTTGTTCAGCCGTGACCAGCAACATCTCGAAACGATCGGTGCTGATACCCGCGCGAGCCAGATGCTTCACCAGCACAATTTCTGGCCCCTGGGCGATCAGCTCACGGGCAGCCATCACCGCTTCAGTCACATTGTGAACCGCATGTTCGCACAGAATTTCGAGCTCAACCAGGTTCGGGGCAATAATGTCGCTGGCGGGAAGCGCATGACGCACATGAAATTCCGCCACGCCCGGCGCGACGATACACCCTTTCTCCGGATGCCCCATCACGGGGTCACAAAAGTATTTTGCCCGCGGATTGGCCGCTTTCACTTGGCGCACAATACCCAGAATATGCTCACCCTGCTCTGCCGAGCCAAGATAGCCGCTCAGTACTGCATCACAGGTCTGGAGTTTATCGATATCGGCAATACCCTGCACGATTTCAGTCAGATGTGTCGGCGGCATAACGCAACCGGTCCATTTGCCGTACTGCGTGTGGTTAGAAAACTGCACGGTATTCAGCGGCCAGACATTTGCGCCAAGACGACGCATCGGAAATTCTGCCGCGCTGTTTCCCGCATGACCAAAAACAACGTGGGACTGGATGGCGAGGATATTTTTCATTTTACTTATCACAACCCTGAAAAAATAAAGGGGCGTAGTTTCCCACGCCCCTGCTAACTAAATCTTACTTCCAGCAAATCAGACAATAGTTCTTCTTGCCACGACGCAGTAACGTGTAGCGCCCGAAGAGGATATCGCTCTCCTGGAAGAAATATTCTGGATCGGATTGCTTCTCACCGTTGATGGTCACCGCGTTAGACGCAATGGTCTTACGCGCCTGGCCGCGAGACGGTTGCAGTTCGGAATCCACCAGCGCCTGCATCAGATCCGCACCTTTCTCCATCTCAATCATCGGCACGCCATCCTGCGCCAGCTGTTCGAAATCCGCTTCGCTCAAATCGCTCAGGTTGCCGTTGAACAAGCTTTCAGTAATGCGTTTTGCTGCAACCAGACCTTCTTCACCGTGAACCAGACGCGTGACCTGCTCAGCCAGAACATACTGGGCGCGCGGGGCTTTACCACTGTTCTTATCTTCTTCTTCCAGCGCATTGATCTCTTCAATGTCCATGAACGTGAAGAATTTCAGGAAGCGATAAACGTCCGCATCGGCGGTGTTGATCCAGAACTGGTAGAATTTGTACGGACTGGTTTTCTTCGGATCCAGCCACACTGCGCCGCCTTCAGTTTTACCGAATTTGGTGCCATCCGCTTTGGTGATCAGCGGAACGGTCAAACCAAATACCTGATTCTGGTGCAGACGACGGGTCAAATCGATACCGGAGGTAATGTTACCCCACTGGTCAGAACCACCAATCTGCAGCGCCACGCCGTGCAGTTTATTCAGGCAGGCAAAGTCATAGCCCTGCAGCAGATTGTAAGAAAACTCGGTAAAGGAGATCCCCTGATCGTCACGGTTCAGACGTTGCTTTACCGCTTCTTTGTTGATCATCTGGTTAACAGAGAAGTGTTTGCCGATATCACGCAGGAAAGTCAGCACATTCATACCGCCAAACCAGTCGTAGTTGTTCGCAGCAATCGCCGAGTTGTCGCCACAGTCGAAATCGAGGAACGGTGCAACCTGCTTGCGGATTTTATCCACCCACTCCTGCACGGTGTCTTCGGTATTCAGTTTACGCTCGGCAGCTTTGAAGCTCGGGTCACCAATCAGACCGGTCGCGCCACCTACCAGTGCAACAGGCTTATGGCCTGCCTGCTGGAAGCGTTTCAGGCATAACAATGGAACCAGATGCCCCAAATGCAAGCTGTCAGCGGTAGGATCGAAGCCGCAATAGAGCGCGATCGGGCCTTGCGCCAGTCGCTCTGCTAACGCTTCCTCGTCCGTCACCTGGGCCACCAGCCCCCGCTCTTGCAATTGTTTAATCAAGTTACTGCTTGCCATCAAAATCTCCATGTATAAAACGACTGCACCTTTGCCGGTACACGACTTTTCGCCTGATGCGAAAGAAACATAGAATAAAGCGCCGGATTGATCAGCACCAGCGCTTAAAACAAGAATTTTGCATCTTTAGGGGGCCAGACGATCAATTTTCCACGCGTTATCTTCACGTTGGTATAAAAAACGATCGTGCAGACGATTTTCGCCGCCCTGCCAAAACTCCATTTGTTCAATACTCACGCGAAAGCCGCCCCAGAAACTGGGTAACGGAACTTCCCCTTGCTGAAACTTCTGCTTCAGCTCAAGGAATTTGCTTTCAAGAATGCCGCGAGCGGAGATCCGGCTGGACTGTTTAGATACCCAGGCGCCAATCTGGCTGTCGCGTGGGCGACTGTGGAAGTATTTCACGACTTCGAGCGTGGATAAACGCTCAGCCTTGCCGATCACCATCACCTGCCGTTCCAGGGTATGCCATGGGAACAACAGGCTGATACGGGGATTTTTCTCGAGTTGGTGCGCCTTGCGGCTACCGAGGTTGGTATAGAAAACCAGCCCTTTGTCATCATAATGTTTGAGCAACACTATGCGCTGATACGGCTGACCATTTTCATCGACGGTCGCAACAACCATAGCAGTAGGGTCTGCCAGTTTGGCATCGCAAGCTTGCCCCAGCCAACGCTCAAACAGCGCAAGGGGTTCGGCGGGAAGATCGTGGCGGCGAAGACCGCCTTTCGTGTATTCACGGCGCAGATGCGCGATTTGCTGCAATTCGTCGTTGTCAGACATGATGTTAGGCTACGGATTGTCAGTGGGTGACGCTATTGTGCGCCGCCCAGGTGAAAATCTCAACGCTTCGGGTTCTGTAACTGACAGTTATTTAGCACAATTCTGTCTCGTTTATAGACCGTTGCCTCGTCGCCTTTAGACCAGAAGACGTAGATACCATCCGTATAGCGCGCCCCCGATGCCGAGATGCCCTGTTTGAGGTTCAATAGCTGATTATCATAAACAAAGTTCACTTCCTGGCGCGTATTGTTCAGCTTCACGGTAAGCGGTTTTTCGTCACAACGGTATTCGAGCGTGTCGGTTTGCATACGTTCAACAAATTGGTTGTACACGCTGCACCCGCTAAGCAGTACCGGCAGACATACTAACAACAGTTTTTTCATAGCCCTATCCTGAAGACTTTCCTGGTCCCGGAGGGTAATGGCACCCTCCCTAATATCCCTAGTTTACCGGCATACCGCGCTGAATAATTTCAGTTAACTCTGAGTTCGTGGATTGGCAGGATAAATCGCCCCTAACACGCTCGGCTCTGACGCGCCGGTCACAGAAGGTAAATTTCCCGGTAATCCGGCCAACGTTCGCCACGCCAGCCAGGCAAAGGCTAACGCTTCCATATCGTCGCCGCTAATCCCGGCGTCATCGGTAGAAGTGACTTCGGTACCTGGTAATAATGCTGCCAGACGCATCATCAGCAGCGGATTACGACTTCCGCCGCCACATACCATGAGTCGATCACAGCCGCCGCTTAACAAGACCTGCTCTGAAATGGTGACTGCCGTCAGTTCGGCAAGCGTCGCCTGTACATCTCGTGGGCTGATTCCCGGGAACTGCGCCAGATGACGCTCTATCCAGCCGTAATTAAAATACTCACGGCCTGTGCTTTTGGGGGCAGGCGCGGAAAAATAAGGGTCGTTAAGCATATTTTGTAGCAACGGCAGGACCACCGTTCCTGAAATGGCCCACTGCGCATCTTTGTCGTAGGGTTGACCGCATTGCCGCCAGACCCAGGCATCCATCAGCATATTGCCCGGCCCGGTGTCGTATCCGCGAACGGGTTGTTGCGGAATAAGCAACGACAAATTGGCAATTCCGCCGATGTTCAGTACCATCCGCCGCTCTGTGGGATGGGCCAATAGCGCCTGATGAAACGCAGGAACTAACGGCGCGCCCTGCCCACCGAGCGCGATATCACGCCGACGAAAATCGCCGACGACGGTTATTCCGGTACGCGCGACAATCTGATTGTTATCACCAATTTGTAGCGTGTGCGGCGCAGCGCCGTTCGGTTCATGCCACACGGTTTGTCCGTGGCAACCAATCGCCACAATATCCTGCGGTTTCAATTTTTCCTTTGCCAGCAGCGCATTTACCGCCTCGGCAAAAAGATAACCCAGTTGTGCGTCCAGTTGACCAAACTGAGAAAGCGTAAGCTGCTGCCCCTGGCAGATATCCAGAATTGCCTGTTTTACATTAATGGGGATAGGCCAGGTCAGACTCGCCTGCTGTGCAACCATCGTTTCATCTATTGTCGCCAGCACAACATCGACGCCATCAAGGCTGGTTCCAGACATAACACCGATAAAACGGCCCGATTTCATACGTCATCCTTTTAAGCAAATTAGCCTTGACACTCAACCATAAAGTGCAGACTAATGCCATGCTTCCTGAATGATTTTTGAGAGGAAATCATGTCAATGGTCGCTTAATTACATCAATTATATGAATGATTCGTTTATACTCGGTTGATCCGATTTCGGTTAAGATTTTCATATTGTGCCAGTGGCACATGTGACCTCAGGCTCACAAATGCCATATAATTTAACCATGATGGGGCGTTATTAGCGTTTCGTGGTGACAAAGGAGATTTGTAAATGATTAAACGTGTGCTGATTGTTTCATTAATGGGCGTATCTTTAGCGGGCTGCGTGAACAATGATAGCCTTTCCGGCGACGTATATACCGCATCCGAAGCGAAACAAGTTCAGAACGTTACCTACGGTACGATTGTTCATGTTCGTCCGGTGCAAATCCAGGGTGGCGATGACGCTAACGTAATTGGCGCTATCGGTGGTGCGGTGCTCGGCGGGTTCCTGGGTAACACCGTCGGCGGCGGTACGGGTCGTTCATTAGCGACGGCTGCTGGCGCAGTTGCCGGTGGCGTCGCGGGTCAGGGCGTACAAGGCGCGATGAATAAAACCCAGGGTGTCGAACTGGAAATCCGTAAGGATGATGGTAATACCATTATGGTGGTTCAGAAGCAGGGCGCGACCAAATTCTCTGCTGGTCAGCGCGTTGTTATGGCGAACAACGGCAGCCAGGTTACCGTGTCTCCACGTTAATCGAATTTACGTGTGGTCAGGCACTGGCCACACGTCATCTCTCGTCTCAGCCCTGCGACTGCAGTTCAATAATATTGTGTTCCAGTCTGGCGACCAGTTTAATCAGCAGATCAATTTCCTCAGCTGAAATCCCTTCCAGAATCTCTCCACGTGTCTTGTTGATAACCGCTTCCATATCTGCGATCAGTGGTTCGGCTTTCTCAGTCAGTTTAATTCTCTTTGCCCGACGATCGCTGGCGCAAGTCTGTCGTGAAATGAGTCCCTTTTCTTCCAACTGGTCGAGCGTACGTACCAGCGAAGGCTGTTCGATGCCAATCGCTTTAGCCAGCTGGATCTGAGATTGATCCGGCGGCAACTGATGAATGTTGTGCAGCGTAACCCAATGCGTCTGCGTCAACTCCAGAGGTTTCAGGCGATGGTCAATCAGAGCACGCCAAATGCGCACCAACCGTGCCAGATCAGAACCTAATGGCGATTCCAATTTCATCTCCTTATAATTAGCTTGCTAAGTTATTGTGCTGATTTTAGAATAGTGTGCAGCATTTGTATTCTCAAAACAAATGTATTGCCAAATTTGCTTACCGGTTGACATTTTTTCAGACATTATGTGTTACAGAGACTCATCGTCTCTTTTTTGCTAAACCTATAGCAATGCTCTCTTCCGTCAAGGATTTTGCCCGTGAAGTTTATGTTTAATGCAACAGGATTGCCCCTACAAGATTTAATGATCGGTGCATCTGTCTACTTCCCTCCCATTTTCAAGGCGTTTGTCGCAGGGTTTATTCTCTGGTTGGTTGTTCATCGCCTGCTGCGCGACTGGATTTATTCCGGTGAGATCTGGCATCCCCTGTTGATGGATCTGTCTCTCTTTACGCTTAGCGTAGGTCTGGCCTTTGTTATGCTGATTGTGTGGTGATTATGTCGCTCAAAACCATTAAATACTTCTCAACCATTATAGTCGCTGCAATCGCAGTTTTTGCCGGATGGTGGATGTGGAATTACTATATGCAGTCGCCCTGGACACGTGATGGCAAAGTGCGTGCAGAGCAGGTCAGCATCACACCGCAGGTTTCGGGCAGCATTAATGAACTCAATATAAAAGATAACCAATTCGTGAATAAAGGGGATGTCCTGTTTACTATCGACAAGACGCCGTTTCACATTGCTGAACTGAATGCGCAAGCACAGCTGGCGAAAGCACAATCCGATCTGGCAAAAGCGAATAACGAAGCCAATCGCCGTCGTCACTTATCGCAAAATTATATCTCAGCCGAAGATCTGGATACCGCCAACCTCAACGTAAAAGCGATGCAGGCAAGCGTTGAAGCAGCCGAGGCCAGTTTGCGCCAGGCGCAATGGCAATTGTCGCAAACGGTCGTCAAAGCGCCCGTAGCGGGCTGGGTCACCAACCTTTCAACCCGCACCGGCGACTACGCCTCAACCGGTAAGCCGCTGTTTGCTCTTGTCGACAGCCACTCTTTTTATGTGATGGGGTATTTTGAAGAAACTAAGTTGCGTCACATACGCGAAGGCGCACCGGCGTTAATTACGCTCTACAGCGGCAACGTTAAGTTACAGGGTCACGTCTCCAGTATCGGTCGCGCGATTTATGACCAAAGTGTAGAAAGCGATTCCGGCCTGATTCCTGACATCAAGCCAAACGTGCCGTGGGTACGTCTGGCACAGCGTGTCCCTGTGCGCATCGAATTTGACGCTTTGCCGCAGAATGTCACGCTGGTTTCAGGTACCACCTGTAGCGTCTCCATCGGCCAGCGTAAATGAAACTGCCCCACCTGACGCCAGGCAATTGGCCATGGTTTAAAGCCACGCCGGCACAGTGGCGTTATGCGCTGCGTAACACCATTGCGATGTGTCTGGCGTTAACCTTCGCCTATTATCTGAATCTGGACGAACCCTATTGGGCGATGACCTCGGCGGCAGTGGTGAGTTTCCCTACCGTCGGCGGGGTCATCAGCAAAAGCCTGGGTCGTGTTGCCGGTAGTTTACTTGGCGCGACAGCCGCGCTGATTATTGCCGGCCATACCCTCAATGAACCGTGGCTTTTTCTGCTGAGCATGTCAGCCTGGATCGGCTTTTGTACCTGGGCCTGCGCGCATTTTACTAATAACGTCGCTTACGCCTTTCAACTGGCGGGTTACACGGCGGCGATCATTGCGTTTCCGATGGTCAATACCGTCGAGATCACGCAGTTATGGGATATCGCGCAGGCCCGCGTATGCGAGGTCATTGTGGGTATCTTGTGTGGGGGTATGATGATGATGATCCTACCCAGCACCTCCGATGGCACCACGTTGCTTACAGCACTGAAAAACATGCATACGCGTTTGCTCGAGCATGCCAGTTTGCTCTGGCAACCGGAGACAACGGATGCCATCCGCACGGCACATGAAGGTGTTATCGGCCAGATTCTGACCATGAACCTGTTGCGTATACAGGCGTTCTGGAGTCACTACCGCTTTCGCCGCCAAAATGCCTTACTCAATTCGCTGTTGCATCAGCAGCTACGTATGACCAGCGTGATTTCCAGCCTGCGCAGAATGCTGCTGAACTGGCCTAATCCTCCCGCTAATACCCGCGATATCATTGAGCAATTACTTGGCGCGCTGGTCAAATCCAATACCGACAGCTATACCGTCGCGCGTATTATCGCCCCACTGCGGCCCATCGATGCCCGCGATTATCGACACGTCGCCTTCTGGCAACGGCTGCGCTATTTTTGCCGCCTTTACTTACGTAGCAGCCATTACCTGCATTTGCTGGAAAATGGCGTTACCGCCGAACGTATCAATGTTGCTCGTACGCCAGGGCTTGCCCGCCATACCGATAATGCGGAAGCTATCTGGAGCGGGTTACGCACGTTCTGCACTTTGATGCTTATCGGCGCATGGAGCATTGGCGCACAATGGGAATCAGGATCTGGCGCACTCACGCTCGCGGCCATCAGCAGCGTGTTGTATTCCGCCGTTGCCACGCCCTTCAAATCACTTTCCTTGTTAATGCGCACGTTGGTTCTGCTGTCGCTGTTTAGCTTTGTGGTCAAGTTTGGTTTGATGGTACAAATTACCGATCTCTGGCAGTTCATCCTGTTTCTCTTCCCGCTCCTCGCCACCATGCAGCTGTTAAAACTACAAATGCCTGCGCTGGCGGGGCTTTGGGGGCAGCTTATCGTGTTTATGGGATCGTTCATCGCGGTAACGAATCCCCCGGTATACGACTTTGCTGATTTTCTGAATGACAATTTGGCGAAAATCACCGGCGTGGCATTGTCATGGCTGGCATTCGCTATTCTACGACCCGGATCGGATGCGCGGAAAAGCCGCCGTCATATACGCGCCCTGCGTCGGGATTTTGTCGATCAGCTCAGCCGACATCCTGCACTCAGTGAGAATGAATTTGAGTCGTTGACCTATCATCACGTCAGCCAGCTGAGTAACAGTCAGGATGCGCTGGCGAGGCGTTGGTTATTACGTTGGGGGGTTGTCTTGCTGAACTGCTCGCATGTGGTGTGGCAACTGCGTACCTGGGAGGCACGCTCAGATCCGCTGGCTCGCGTCAGGGATGTGTGTATCTCGTTGCTACGCGACGTGATGAGTGAGCGCGGCGTCCAACAACGACCGTTGAATGCCACGCTAAGCGAGCTACAGCGTATCTGCGATACGCTCGCCCACCATCATCAACCTGCAGCACAAGAGCTGTCGGCCCTCGTCTGGCGGCTGCACTGCTCCCTGTCACAGCTTGAACAGGCGCCACCACCGGGTACGCTAAGCAGCTGACTATTTGATAACGCCGCAGGCGTAGCGCGCTCCGCCACCGCCAAGCGGTTTCGGTTGATCGGACATATTATCGCCGCCCACGTGAATCATCAGCGCCTTACCTTTTATCTCATCCAGGGATTTAAGCCGCGGCGCAACGACCGGTGTTGTGGCGTTACCGTCGTTATTCACCACCAGCAACGGCAGGTCACCCATGTGACCTGCACCTTCCGGGCCTTCGTGTTTACCCGTTTGGTGAGGATCGTAATGCCCTCCCGCTGATTCCGCCGCTGAAGCCTTCCCGTCTTTAATCGCCGGTTGGCAACTGCCGTTGGCATGCACATGGAAACCATGTTCACCCGGCGGCAACGCTTTCAAATCGGGGGTAAATTCCAGCCCTTTCCCGGTTTCAGTAATTGAGACAGTACCAATCGCCTGGCCGACGCCTTGCGACGTCACCAGATTCATCGTTACTTTTTCTTCTTCACTGGCAGCCTGCGCACCTGCACAGGCCAGTAAGGTAATAATGGCTAAACTCAAACGCTTCATAAGACCTCCGTCTAAAAGGTGTCTGATTGATAAGTGTAAACCAGTGACACAAATTTGAACGGTGAAGCGCCAAAAACGCGATTAAGGTACGTCGTAACCCAGCGCGGCTTTACGGATGCGGAACCATTGTTGGCGAGACATGCTCAGCGCTTCGGACTCAATGGCGGCACGAACACGCTCGATTTTACCCGAACCAATAATCGGCAGCGGTTGCGAAGGCAGACGTAAGATCCAGGCGTACACCACCTGCTCGATGGACTGCGCGTTCAATTCTTCTGCGATCGCGGCCAGTTCATTGCGCAGCGGCTGGAAGGCATCGTCATTAAACAGACGACCGCCCCCCAGACAGGACCAGGCCATCGGACGGATACGCAGCTGTTGCAGTTGATCTAATGTGCCATCCAGCAGGAGTGGCTGATGTACCGGTGAAATTTCAACCTGGTTGGTCGCCAGAGTGAACGGCAGACGCGATTGCAACAGCGAAAACTGCGCGGGGGTGAAGTTAGAGACGCCAAAGTGACGCACTTTGCCGCTATGGTGCAATTTTTTAAATGCGTCGGCCACATCGTCTGCATCCATCAGAGGATCGGGACGATGGATCAGCAGCAAATCAATATGATCGGTCGCCAACAGCTTTAGCGATTGTTCCGCGCTGGCAATAATATGGGCGCTGTCGGTAATGTAGTGCCCGAGCGCATTTTCCGTGCGCGCCGTCGTGGCGATCCCGCATTTGGTGACAATCTGCATTTTCTCACGCAAATGCGGAGCCAGTTTCATCGCCTCGCCAAACGCTGCTTCACACTGGTATCCGCCGTAAATATCGGCGTGATCGACGGTGGTAACGCCAAGGTCAAGATGCTCTTCAATAAAGCTGACTAACTGACGCGTGGACATATTCCAGTCCATCAGGCGCCAGTAACCCATCACAAAGCGAGAAAATTCCGGGCCTTGCGGCGCAATAGTAATACGCTGAACCATAGCAGCTTCCTTATAAATGAATGTGCATCGAGTATACGCAATTACGCTTTTAAAAGAGTGAAGGTTGTTGCGGTTCTTCTGGTGGGTTGGGTTTATTTGCACGTAATTTACGCATCAGGCGCTGGCGACAAAGGCGCAGCACGTCCTGCTTTTCGGCATCGCTCATTTTTTGCCAGTTAAAACGCTCATCCCGGCTACGAAAACAGCCACGGCAAAAGCCGCGCTCGTCAGACTGACAGATACCACGGCATGGGCTCTGGACGGGGAAAAATTCCAGCTGTTCTGCCACATCCCCTCCTTTAGTAAGATTGATATATCTATTGAAGACGTTAACTGAATTTCTCGCAAGCGCTATTGCATTAGACCGACTGGTCTATTATGCTTCTTTCATGAACAAAGTCACTGAACACGATACACGCGAACATCTTCTGGCGACTGGCGAGCTGCTGTGCATGCAGCGCGGCTTCACCGGTATGGGCTTGAGTGAGCTACTAAAAACCGCTGAAGTGCCTAAGGGTTCGTTTTATCACTATTTTCGCTCAAAAGAAGCGTTCGGCGTCGCGATGCTGGAACGCCACTATGCGGCTTATCATCAGCGATTGGCTACGCATTTTGATACGGGGGCGGGAAACTACCGCGACAGGATTCTGGCCTATTATCAGGAAACCCTGAATCAGTTTAGCCAGCACGGCATTATTAGCGGCTGTTTAACCGTTAAACTGTCTGCCGAAGTGTGCGATCTGTCAGAAGATATGCGTACAGCGATGGATAAAGGCGCACGGCACATCATTGCGCTGTTAGCGCAGGCACTGGAGAAAGGTCGGGCAAATCATTGCCTGTCTTTCGTTGGTGAGCCATTACAGCAGGCACAGGTTCTGTATGCTCTGTGGCTGGGCGCCAATCTGCAGGCCAAGATTTCTCGTAGCGCCACACCGCTGGAAAATGCGCTGGCGCACGTTAAAACCATCATTACGACGCCTGCCGTTTAACAGGCGTTTTTATTTCTTTTATTACTAGACGACCGGTCTATTCAGGAGTACCACATGTCATCTGAAAAACTGTTTTCCCCACTGAAAGTGGGTGCCATTACGGCGGCAAACCGCGTTTTTATGGCGCCATTGACGCGTCTGCGCAGCATTGAGCCTGGCGACATCCCTACTCCGCTGATGGCCGAGTATTATCGTCAACGCGCCAGCGCGGGACTCATCATCAGTGAAGCGACGCAGATTTCCGCCCAGGCGAAAGGTTATGCCGGAGCGCCGGGGCTACACAGCGAAGCACAGATTGCCGCATGGAAGAAAATCACTGCAGCCGTACATGCTGAGCAAGGTCATATTGCTGTCCAGCTGTGGCACACCGGGCGCATCTCCCACGCCAGTCTGCAGCCAAACGGCCAGGCCCCTGTAGCACCTTCCGCGATTAGCGCCGGTACCCGCACATCACTGCGCGATGAAAACGGTCTGGCGACGCGTGCCGATACTTCTATGCCGCGTGCACTCGAAACGGAAGAAATTCCGGGTATTGTTAATGATTTCCGTCAGGCAATTGCTAACGCGCGTGAAGCGGGTTTCGACATGGTAGAACTGCACTCCGCCCATGGCTACCTGCTGCACCAATTCCTGTCGCCAACCTCTAACCAGCGTACCGATCAATACGGCGGTAGCGTCGAGAATCGTGCGCGTCTGGTACTGGAAGTTGTCGATGCCGGTATTAAAGAATGGGGTGCCGATCGCATTGGTATTCGCGTCTCTCCGATTGGCTCTTTCCAGAACGTCGACAACGGTCCGAATGAAGAAGCCGACGCGCTGTATCTGATCGAGCAATTGGGCAAGCGTGGCATCGCTTATCTGCATATGTCTGAGCCAGACTGGGCCGGTGGTGAGCCGTATTCCGACGCGTTCCGCGAGAAAGTGCGTGCACGTTTCCACGGTCCGATCATTGGCGCGGGCGCTTACACGCCTGAAAAAGCCGAAACGCTGATCGAGAAAGGTCTGATCGATGCCGTTGCTTTTGGTCGCGCTTATATCGCTAACCCGGATCTGGTGGCGCGTCTGCAACATAAAGCGGAACTGAACCCACAGCGCGCCGAAAGTTTCTACGGCGGCGGTGCGGAAGGTTACACCGATTACCCGACCCTCTAACGTCACAATCTCCGTTCTGCCATTGATAGCGGCGTAACAACGCCGCTATACTAAAACAACATTTTGAATGTATTAGCCATTTTCGAAGGGGAAAAAGATGCGTTTACTTCATACCATGCTGCGCGTGGGTGACCTGCAGCGTTCCATCGAGTTTTATACCAACGTGCTGGGCATGAAACTGCTGCGTACCAGCGAAAACCCTGAATACAAGTACTCTCTGGCCTTTGTTGGCTACGGTCCTGAAACCAGTGAAGCGGTGATCGAGCTGACCTATAACTGGGGCGTTGAAAAATATGAGCTGGGCACCGCCTACGGTCATATTGCCCTGAGCGTTGACAACGCGGCTGAAGCCTGTGAACGTATTCGTCAGAACGGTGGTAACGTGACGCGTGAAGCTGGCCCGGTAAAAGGTGGCACTACGGTGATTGCGTTTGTTGAAGATCCTGACGGCTACAAAATTGAACTGATTGAAGAGAAAGACGCCGGGCGCGGCCTGGGCGACTAACCTCCCCTCGGGCGCAGATCGTCTGTGCCCGTAGTTTTATACTCATCATTTTGCCATAATACGCGCTGCAATTTTCCCGTATTAAGAGACCCAGATGTCCGATAACGCTCAACTTTCCGGTCTGTGTGACCGTTTTCGTGGTTTTTACCCTGTCGTCATTGATGTCGAAACCGCAGGGTTTAATGCCAAAACCGATGCGCTGCTTGAGATCGCAGCCATCACATTGAAAATGGATGAACAAGGCTGGCTGATGCCGGACACGACGTTACATTTCCACGTAGAGCCGTTTGAAGGGGCAAATTTGCAGCCTGAAGCGCTCGCCTTTAACGGTATTGACCCTAACAATCCTTTACGTGGCGCGGTCAGTGAATACGACGCGCTGCATGCCATCTTTAAAATGGTACGTAAAGGCATTAAAGACAGCGGCTGCAATCGGGCAATCATGGTGGCGCATAACGCCACATTCGACCACAGTTTTATGATGGCCGCTGCAGAACGCGCCTCACTGAAGCGTAACCCGTTTCACCCGTTCGTTACCTTTGATACAGCGGCATTAAGCGGTCTGTCACTGGGGCAAACTGTATTATCAAAAGCATGCCTGGCGGCAGGAATGGAATTTGATGGCACTCAGGCGCACTCGGCGCTGTATGATACCGAACGTACTGCCGTGCTGTTTTGTGAAATCGTTAATCGCTGGAAACGTCTCGGCGGCTGGCCTCTCCCCGTGCCGGAAGAGGCATAACGGACCGATAAAAAAAGCGACCATCACAGGTCGCTTTTTTATTTCAGCTGATATTACTCAGCGTCCGGCTCTTCGGTTTTGTACTTCGCCGCTGTTTCTTTAATCAGCTGCTGCAACTCACCGCGCTGGTACATTTCAATGAGAATGTCACAGCCGCCAACCAGCTCGCCATCAACCCACAGTTGTGGGAAGGTCGGCCAGTTTGCGTATTTCGGCAGCTCGGCGCGAATATCCGGGTTCTGCAGAATATCAACATAAGCAAAGCGTTCACCACAGGCGGACAGCGCCTGTACGGCCTGAGCGGAGAAACCGCAGCTTGGCAGTTTAGGGGAACCTTTCATGTACAGGAGAATCGGGTTTTCAGCGATTTGGCGCTGGATTTTTTCGATAGTGGTGCTCATTATCTTGCTTCCTTAAACTTCTTTTACGGCAGTAGTCTGACATTGTAGCGGGTCAGGCAGGCAACGGAAAATAACATTTTCATTACGCGTTATTATTTTATCGTTTGCCGTTAAAAGTTGCATTCATAATCTTACTTACCCACTCAAAGTGTACGGCATTGATTATTTGTTCACCAATCACACCTTGAATTGCTGTTTTTTTTTGCGGTCGGTAACGAAACGCAGGGTTAAACAAAAAAAGCTATTAACTTTCATTGTTTCTATAGATTAGAATCATCAAGTTTTGAAAATCACACGCAGGTATGATAGACCTGCCTTACCAGAGGACTGCTCAGTGGCGCGGATAAACCGAATCTCGATCACGCTCTGTGCTTTACTTTTTACCACACTGCCTTTTACGCCTATGGCTCATGCTTCCAAGCAGGCCAGGACGACACCTACCAGTTCCCACACCGTCAAGACGGTAGATAAAAAGAAAAGCGCAACAACCAGCCCAAAAACAGCAAAGACCAACAAGAAATCGGCAACAAAGACCACCAGCAAAACCAGTAAAACAGCCTCCTCTTCTAAAAAACGCACAGCCACTCCGGCAAAATCGACAAAAACTGCAAACCGTCGCAGTAAAACTGCCGCAGCACAAACCGCTGCCGTTACCTGGACTGAAAAATGTACGCCGCGCAAAGGTCATAAGCCACGCTGCGTGAAGGTGAAAACTGCCGCACCGACGACGCTTGCTGAGGCACATAAAGTTAAAGTGCAGAAAGCGACTAAAACCGCGATGTCCACCCTGATGAACCAAATCGGCAAACCTTACCGTTGGGGCGGGTCTTCGCCAAGAACCGGCTTTGATTGCAGCGGTCTGGTCTATTACGCCTATAAAGATCTGGTTAAATTCCGCATTCCGCGTACGGCGAATGAAATGTACCACCTGCGCGACGCCGCACCGATTGAACGTGGCGAGCTGAAAAACGGTGATTTGGTCTTCTTCCGCACGCAAGGTCGCGGCACAGCCGATCACGTTGGTGTTTACGTTGGAAACGGTAAATTTATTCAGTCACCACGCAGCGGTCAGGAAATTCAAATCACCTCTCTGAGCGAAGATTACTGGCAGCGCCACTATGTGGGCGCTCGTCGGGTAATGACACCGAAAACAATTCGCTAAAAACTTACCCTACAGAACATGCTGTAGGGTAAGTTCTTCTTTTGCATAACCTTTCAATTTGCTACCCTATCCTTACTCACAATGAGGCTATTGTGTGTACTCAATATAAATAATAAGGAGAGAAGCAATGTCGTTTGAATTACCTGCATTACCGTATGCCAAAGATGCTCTGGCACCGCACATTTCTGCCGAAACGCTGGAATACCACTATGGCAAACACCATCAAACCTACGTGACCAATCTGAACAACCTGATCAAAGGCACGGCGTTTGAAGGTAAATCACTGGAAGAGATCGTGCGTAGCTCTGAAGGCGGTGTATTCAATAATGCTGCACAGGTATGGAACCATACGTTCTACTGGAACTGCCTGGCGCCGAACGCAGGTGGCGAACCGACCGGTAAACTGGCCGATGCAATTGCCGCCTCCTTTGGCAGTTTTGCGGATTTCAAAGCGCAATTCACCGATGCCGCGATCAAAAACTTCGGTTCTGGCTGGACCTGGCTGGTTAAAGGAACGGATGGCAAACTGGCTATCGTTTCCACTTCCAACGCCGGTACTCCGCTGACGACCGACGCGACGCCGCTGATGACCGTTGACGTATGGGAACACGCCTACTACATCGATTATCGCAATGCCCGTCCTGGCTACCTGGAACACTTCTGGGCGCTGGTGAACTGGGAGTTTGTTGCGAAGAACTTCGCAGCATAAAATGATAACGCAGAAGGGATCCCCTTCTGCGTTTTAGTGTTAGCTGGAGGCCGTGCAGAGTTCTTCAGGTTGTCTTCTTGCCGAGATAAAGACCAGCAATAACGCAAGCCCCGCCACAATAGCTCCCATCACCGGCACAAAACTGTAGCCCAGGCCACCTGAAATCACCGCCCCACCGGCTGCCGCACCTAACGCATTCCCCAGGTTAAACGCGCCAATGTTGACTGATGATGATAACCCTGGCGCTTCGCTGGCAACGCGCATCACCCGCATCTGCAACGGCGGAACCACCGCAAACGTCGCCGCGCCCCAGACTACCATACTGACCGCCGCCCCCAGTTCATTACGCGCCAGGAGGGGAATAGCCAGCATAATAACCATCAACAACAGCAAAAAGCCTTTAAGCGTACCGTTGACAGAACGATCCGCCAGTTTGCCGCCAAGATAGTTACCGATCGAGAAACCGATGCCAATTAATACCAGCATTCCGGTCACAAACGCCGGTGTGGCATGGGTAATGCTGTGCAGCACTGGCGAAATGTAAGTATAAAGCGTGAACATCGCGCCAGCGCCCAGCACGGTGGTCAGCAGAGCCGACAGCACCTGTGGGCGCATAAGTACCGCCAGTTCGCTGCGGACATCGGGGCGCGCTCCTGCCCCACCTTTTGGTAATGAGAAGAACAGGCTGACCATAGCGATGACGCCCAGACCCGCCGTCGCCATAAACGACATCCGCCAGCCGATAGTTTCACCAAGCCACGTCGCCGCGGGAACGCCGCCAATATTGGCAATCGTTAACCCCATGAACATGGTTGCCACGGCGCTGGCCTGCTTATGTTTAGGTTCCACGCTTGCGGCGACCACAGAGCCGAGACCAAAAAATGCCCCGTGGTTAAGACTGGTCAAAATACGCGACAGCATCAGCGTGGTGTAATCCGGTGAAATAGCTGAAAGCACGTTGCCCAGCGTAAAAATTGCCATCAGGAATATCAACGCATTACGTCGCGCACGATGTGACAGCAGCAGGGTCATCAGCGGAGCCCCCACCATAACGCCAACCGCATACGCGCTGATCAGCATCCCGGCCGCGGGAATCGAGACATCCACCCCTTTGGCAATCACGGGCAATAATCCCATTGGCGAAAATTCGGTGGTGCCAATGCCAAACGCGCCGATCGCCAGCGCCAGTAAGGGATAATTGATTTTCATATATCGACTCCGTAACGTCGAGCCGTGGCGCGACATAAAATAAGAGTCAAAAGCATGACATTGATCGCAAAATTAATAAAGTTAACAAAATTGCAAAAGACTTTTGCTTATTCGCAAACAATAGAGGGGAAACAGATGCGGAGAGGATGAGGGAGAGCTAACTCCCTCGGGGAAATCAATGCAGCGCTGCGGTCAGGCCACCCGCGACGATCAAACCCAGAACAATAATGGTAGTCACTAACGAAAATTTCAGATCGGTGCTCATCAAGTTTTCTCCTTTTTATTCCCACACAAAAAGTGATATTGCGCATTTTTACACACTTGAAAGCAAAAATCTCTCACGATTTATATTGATAACTGCTTTTAACTCTTCCCCTTTTCGTTAAGATCAGACAAAATTCCACGCTTACTTGATTAGCGTACCGGCCATTGACCCCTTCCTGACGTTCCGTGTCGTTTTCCCGGCGTGCCGCAACCCCTACGTTGCGTTAAGGGTGTGTGAAGGCAAACGTTTACCTGGAGTATTCTCAGGAGCTTAGGATATGGTCTGGAGTGAGATGTAATGGCAACAATTAAAGATGTAGCGAAGCGAGCAAACGTTTCCACTACAACCGTATCACACGTAATTAACAAGACGCGCTTTGTCGCGGAAGAAACGCGTAATGCGGTTTGGGCGGCGATCAAAGAGCTGCACTATTCTCCAAGCGCAGTAGCGCGCAGCCTGAAGGTGAATCACACCAAGTCTATCGGCTTGCTGGCGACCAGCAGTGAAGCGGCCTATTTCGCCGAAATTATCGAAGCCGTTGAGAAAAACTGTTTCCAGAAAGGCTATACCCTGATTCTGGGTAACGCATGGAACAGTCTTGAAAAACAGCAGGCCTATCTGTCGATGATGGCGCAAAAGCGCGTTGATGGTCTGCTGGTGATGTGTTCTGAGTATCCGGAATCTCTGCTTTCGATGCTCGAAGAGTATCGCCATATTCCGATGGTTGTGATGGACTGGGGCGAAGCTAAAGCTGATTTTACCGATACGGTCATTGATAACGCTTTCGAGGGCGGTTACATGGCGGGTCGGTATCTGATAGAACGCGGCCATCGCGAAATTGGCGCGATCCCGGGCCCTATGGAGCGGAACACCGGGGCCGGTCGTCTGGCTGGCTTTATGAAAGCGATGGAAGAAGCGCTGATTAAGGTTCCCGAAAACTGGATTGTACAGGGCGATTTTGAACCTGAATCTGGTTATCGCGCCATGCAGCAAATTCTTTCACAGTCGCATCGTCCGACCGCCGTCTTCTGCGGTGGCGATATCATGGCGATGGGCGCGCTGTGCGCTGCTGACGAGATGGGACTGCGCGTACCACAGGATGTCTCGCTCATCGGTTATGATAACGTGCGCAACGCCCGCTTCTTCACGCCAGCACTGACGACCATTCATCAGCCTAAGGACTCACTGGGTGAAACGGCCTTCAACATGCTGTTAGACCGTATCGTGAATAAACGCGAAGAGTCGCAGTCGATCGAGGTTCATCCGCGTCTGGTAGAGCGCCGCTCCGTTGCTGACGGTCCATTCCGCGATTATCGTCGTTAAGCCTGTTGTGCGGGGGCCTCATCTGGCTCCCGCAGCCATTCTTTATTCAGCGTTTCGCTATCCCCCAAATAATCCAGCAACCAGCTCAGTGCTGGCGAGGTATCGTTCTGTTGCCATGTCAGACAACACGCGGCATCAGGAAAGGGATTCTCCAACTGCAGCGAGACCCATTTACCGCTATCAATCCACGGCTTGGCAAAATGTGTTGGTACCATGCCCACACACAATCCCGCAGATAAACAGGTCGCGGAAGATTCCCAGTCAGGAACCACAACGCGCTTTTGGTTATCCAGTAACCAGGTAATACGCTTCGGCAATGTACGTGAGGTATCTTCGCGCACCAGCGACGGCCAGTTGCGCAACGTATCATCGCTTAGCGGCCCCGACATTGACGCCAGCGGATGATGACTGGCCACCACGCAGCTCCAGCTCAGCATGCCCATGTCGCGGAAGGTATAGCGCCCCCCTACCGGAATGGCCTGTGTGGCGCCAATAGCCAGCTCTACACGCCCATCGGAAAGCGCATCCCAGACGCCATTAAACACTTCCTGAAAAACCAGCAGTTCCACATCATCAAAGTGACGATAGAAATCCACAATCATCTGTCGGGTACGTTCGGGACGGACAATGTTATCTACTGCGATTGCCAGTTGTCCTCGCCAGCCGTTGGCGATTTGTTGACATTGCTGACGAGTGATCTGCATTTTTTTGATAACAGAGCGCCCTTCTTTTAAAAACCACGCACCAGCAGGCGTTAATTCCACATCGCGATGACGTCGCTCAAAAAGCGGTACAGCCAGCCACTCCTCCAGTTGGCGCACGGTGTAGCTTACCGCCGAAGGTACGCGGTGCAGCTCCTGCGCGGCTGAACTAAAACTGCCGTTACGCGCAACCGCATCAACCACTTCAAGTGAATATTCCGACCACATATTCTGCCTGCAAAAAATTTGAAATCAGTAAGCAAATATTAGCGTTTCACAGCGAGAATTACACTCACTACACTCAGCGGCATTGTTCTACTGCTAAAAAAAGAGAAATGATGATGCAACCTGGGAAAGGTTTTTTAGTCTGGTTGGCGGGTCTTAGCGTGCTTGGCTTTCTGGCGACGGATATGTATCTGCCCGCCTTTGCCACGATTCAGTCCGATCTGCAAACACCTGCCTCTGCCGTCAGCGCCAGCCTAAGTTTGTTTTTAGCGGGTTTCGCCGTCGCGCAACTTCTGTGGGGACCGCTCTCAGACCACTATGGCCGTAAACCGATTTTACTGCTGGGTTTATCTATCTTTGCGCTGGGTAGTCTGGGTATGCTATGGGTTGAAAACGCCACAGGGTTGTTGGTATTGCGCTTTATTCAGGCTGTTGGCGTCTGTGCCGCGTCGGTTATCTGGCAGGCGCTGGTTACAGACTATTACCCATCACAAAAAGTAAACCGCATCTTTGCCACCATTATGCCGCTGGTCGGGTTATCTCCGGCTCTCGCGCCGTTATTAGGTAGCTGGATTCTGGTCCATTTCTCCTGGCAGGCCATTTTCGCGACCTTGTTTGCTATTACACTGATTCTGATGCTTCCGGCCCTGCGTTTAAAACCGACGGTTAAAGCACGCGACGACAGCCAGGATAAACTGACTTTCGCCACACTGTTGCGCTCGAAAGCATACCGTGGAAACGTACTCATTTATGCCGCCTGTTCCGCAAGCTTTTTCGCATGGCTGACAGGGTCACCGTTCATTCTTAGCGAAATGGGCTACAGCCCGGCAGTGATTGGCCTGAGCTATGTTCCACAAACTATCGCTTTCTTAATTGGTGGTTACGGCTGCCGTGCGGCGCTGCAAAAATGGCAAGGCCGCCAGCTGCTGCCATGGTTACTGATACTTTATGCCATTAGCGTTGTAGCCACCTGGGCTACCGGCTTTATTCATCATGTTGCCCTGGCTGAAATCCTGATCCCATTCTGCGTAATGGCGATCGCGAACGGCGCAATCTACCCTATCGTTGTCGCTCAGGCGTTACGTCCTTTCCCACAGGCCACAGGGCGCGCAGCTGCATTGCAAAATACGCTGCAACTGGGTTTATGCTTCCTGGCAAGCCTTGTGGTGTCATGGTTGATCGCCACCCCGCTGCTCACCACCACCAGCGTGATGCTGACTACTGTGCTGCTGGCAGGCATGGGTTACAAAATGCAATCGCAGAGCGATAACGTCTCACAAACAGAGGACCAAGGGCAAATTGCCCATAGTGAGTCTCACTAATAATTGTCGCGGGCAATTAATTAGCCCGCTAACAATTTTCTATTGAATCGTCAAAAAATCAGGCTTATACTGATTTCCAGTTGTTACAAAAACGATAATTTTTTAGGTATTAACGGGGACAAGAACGTTCCCGTTTTTCCACGGATGGCCTTTTCGGTAAGGGTTTCTCCCTTCCTCTGTTCTACGTCGGATTAAAGATTCGCGGATTAATTCCGTGAGATTTCTCACAAAGCCCAAAAAAGCGTCTACGCTGTTTTAAGGTTCTGATCACCGACCAGTGATGGAGAAGCTATGAGTTCATCGTGTATAGAAGACGTCAGCGTACCGGATGATGACTGGTACCGCATCACCAATGAATTATTGAGCCGTGCAGGTATTACCATTAATGGTTCGGCAGCGGCAGATATTCGCGTCAAAAACCCCGATTTTTTCAAACGCGTACTGCAGGAAGGATCGTTGGGTTTGGGTGAGAGTTATATGGACGGCTGGTGGGAGTGCGATCGGCTGGACATATTTTTCACCAAAGTGTTGCGCGCCGGGCTTGAAAATCAACTCCCCCGCCACTTCAAAGATACCTTACGTATCGCCACGGCACGGCTGTTCAATTTACAGACCAAAAAACGCGCATGGGTTGTCGGCAAAGAACATTACGATCTGGGCAACGACCTGTTTACCCGCATGCTTGATCCCTACATGCAGTATTCCTGCGCCTACTGGAAAGATGCCGATACCCTGGAATCTGCCCAACAGGCGAAGTTAAAAATGATTGCTGAAAAATTGCAGTTGAAGCCGGGTATGCGGGTGCTTGATATTGGTTGTGGCTGGGGTGGCTTGTCCCATTTTATGGCATCGCAATACGGTGTGAGCGTGGTAGGTGTGACCATCTCGGCAGAGCAGCAGAAAATGGCGCAAGCGCGTTGCGCGGGACTGGATGTCACCATTTTGCTGCAAGATTACCGCGACCTGAACGATAAATTTGATCGCATTGTCTCCGTCGGCATGTTTGAGCATGTTGGTCCGAAAAACTACAAAACCTATTTCGATGTTGTCGATCGTAATTTAAAACCGGACGGTCTCTTTTTGCTGCACAGCATCGGTTCGAATAAAACCGACAATAATGTTGATCCGTGGATTAATAAATACATCTTCCCGAACGGCTGTTTACCGTCAGTTCGCCAGATTGCCAACGCCAGCGAGCCGCATTTTGTGATGGAAGACTGGCATAATTTTGGCGCAGATTACGACACCACGCTGATGGCATGGCACGAGCGCTTCATGCATTCCTGGCCTGAAATCGCCGATAACTATACCGAGCGTTTTAAACGGATGTTCAGCTATTACCTGAACGCCTGCGCCGGTGCGTTTCGTGCTCGCGATATCCAGCTTTGGCAGGTGGTTTTCTCCCGCGGTGTTGAGCACGGCCTGCGCGTCCCCCGCTAATGTCTATCGTCTACCGCCCCCGTGCTAACGGGGGCGTTTTGTTTCTGACCGGATTCAGACCTCGCCCGCTACGTTACTGATGGCGCTTTCGCGCGCAGCCAGTACACGTTCAACGGTATCAACAACCGCCTGCGTTTGCGGATCGATTTCGATATTAACCCGCGCACCCAGCTTTTTCTTACCCAGCGTCGTACGCTCCAGCGTTTCCGGGATCAAATGCACGCAAAAGCGCGTTGGCGTGACTTCGCCGACCGTCAGGCTGATGCCGTCAATGCCGATAAATCCCTTGTACAGGATATATTTCATCAGCGATGGGTCCTGAACTTTAAACCATACCTGCCGGTTATTTTCCGAAGTCAAAATTTTAGACACCTCGGCGGTGGTCATAATATGGCCCGACATTAAATGCCCGCCAATCTCATCGCTGAATTTTGCCGCACGCTCAACATTAACCATATCCCCGACCTTCAGGTCTCCCAGGTTGGTGATACGCAGCGTCTCTTTCATCAGATCGAAGCTTATGTGGTTACCGTTGATTTCGGTTACCGTCAGGCAACAGCCATTGTGGGCAACCGATGCGCCGGTCTCCAGCGCATCCAGCATATATTCAGGCAACTCCACGACATGCGTACGAAAATTTGGTTTTTCATCAATGGACACCAATTTTGCGGTGCCCTGCACAATACCCGTAAACATACTTCTCACTCCTGAACTCAATTAAGACATCTCTGCCCAGCACAATAACAGGTGGAAATTCAGGTTGCCAGCAATGCGCCACCGCTGCCTGTTTTTTCACTGGAGAATTACGTATTCCTCGCTACAATAGACTGAAATTTCCCCAGCTTTTTCTCCTTGCTGCCATATAAGGCGGCTTTTTTAGTCTCTCAAATAACAACAATATAGTGGTGTACACGTGCAAAAGTATGTAAGTGAAGCGCGTCAGTTATTAGCTCTGGCAATTCCGGTGATTCTTGCGCAAATCGCTCAAACCGCAATGGGATTCGTCGATACCGTCATGGCGGGCGGATACAGCGCGACGGATATGGCGGCCGTTGCCATTGGTACGTCCATCTGGCTGCCAGCTATTCTGTTTGGCCACGGACTCCTGCTGGCGTTGACGCCGGTCATTGCCCAACTCAATGGTTCTGGCCGCCGCGATCGTATCGCCCATCAGATACGCCAGGGATTCTGGCTGGCTGGTAGCGTCTCCGTTTTGATTATGGTCGTGCTGTGGAATGCGGGATACATTATCCGCTCTATGCACAACATCGACCCGGCGCTGGCCGATAAAGCCGTCGGTTATCTGCGCGCATTGCTATGGGGTGCGCCGGGATATTTGTTTTTCCAGGTAGCCCGTAACCAGTGCGAAGGGCTGGCCAAGACTAAACCGGCAATGGTGATGGGGTTTATCGGCCTGCTGGTGAACATCCCGGTTAACTATGTTTTCATCTATGGACATTTAGGTATGCCGGAACTTGGCGGCGTGGGCTGTGGCGTGGCCACGGCAGCGGTTTACTGGGTAATGTTTGCCGCCATGCTGTCTTACGTCAAACACGCGCGTTCAATGCGTGATATCCGTAATGAGCGAGGCTTCCAGAAGCCAGACACTGCGGTGATGAAGCGTCTCGTACAGCTGGGTTTACCCATCGCGCTGGCGTTATTTTTCGAAGTGACGTTGTTTGCTGTGGTTGCGCTGCTGGTTTCCCCGCTGGGGATCGTCGATGTGGCCGGGCACCAAATCGCGCTGAACTTTAGTTCGTTAATGTTCGTTCTGCCGATGTCGCTGGCGGCCGCCGTCACTATTCGTGTCGGTTATCGTTTGGGTCAGGGTTCCACTCTGGAGGCGCAAACGGCGGCCCGAACCGGTCTGGGCGTTGGTGTTTGCATGGCGGTTGTGACGGCGGTTTTCACCGTGACCTTCCGGGAGCACATTGCCCTGCTCTACAACGATAACCCGGAAGTGGTCGCTCTGGCGGCGCAGCTCATGTTACTGGCCGCGGTGTATCAAATATCGGACTCTATCCAGGTTATTGGCAGCGGTGTTCTGCGCGGTTACAAAGACACGCGCTCTATCTTCTTTATCACCTTTACAGCCTACTGGGTGCTGGGTCTGCCAAGCGGCTATATTCTGGCGCTCACCGATCTGGTGGTCGACAGGATGGGACCTGCGGGTTTCTGGATGGGCTTTATTATCGGTCTGACCTCTGCGGCCGTCTTAATGATGCTGCGGATGCGTTATCTGCAACGCCAGCCGTCAGCCGTCATTTTGCAACGCGCGGCACGATAACCGCACAATAGCCGCCGTCAGGCGGCTTTTTTACACCTTCAGAAGGGACTGGCGTTTTCGGCATTCACCCATTGTTCGCTGACAGGATGCCTGAAACGCAATGCACTGGCATGCAGCATCAGTCGCGGGGTGAGTTCAGTGCCTGGCAGCAGACGCCCGCCATACAAATCGCACCCTAAAATAGGATGTCCCAACTGCTGACAGTGGATCCGTAGTTGATGGGTACGCCCGGTTTCAGGCGTCAGTTGTACGCGCGTTAAGGGGAGTAATTCCCCGTTCTCCTGGCGATGAACAAAACGCTCAACAACCTGATAGCGCGAGCGCGCAGGCTTGCCGTTAACGGCGCAAATCGTCATCAGCGGAAACAGCGCCGGATCTTTGCTAATCGCTGCGTCAATAATCCCTGCATCGTTTTCCAGATGCCCGCATAGCAGTGCGCTGTATACCTTCGTCACCATGCGCTGACTAAACTGCTGGCACAGCGCGGCGTTGATAGCCTTGTTACGGGCCACCACCATTAGCCCGGAGGTGCCGAAATCAAGCCGATGGACCAGCGTGCAACCGGGAAAAATCTGTACCAACCGGTGATGTACCGAATCGAGATTGTGCGGATTTTTCCCCGACAAGCTGAGCAGCCCGGTGGGTTTATTGATAAGCAGCAAATGCTCGTCCTGATAGAGAATCTCTATCTGGTCATAACAAGGCGGGGCAATAAAGGTATCAAGAATGGTAGACATCAGGCGGCCAGGATGGAGTGTGGGCACGGATGATAACGAATTTTCACTGTACTGGCGAATAGGCTCGCTTAACTAATGGCACTCATTGCATGGTAGAGTGGGCATTATCCGGCAAGCGAAGAGAGGGTTACACTGTGCAACAAATCGATTTTTATATGGTAGATGCCTTTAGCACCACGACGTTTGGCGGTAATGCCGCCGCAGTATGTCCGCTCGCAGACTGGTTGCCCGATGAAACATTATTAAAAATGGCGCAGCAGCATAACCAGTCGGAAACCGCTTTCTTTGTCGCCAATGATAATGGCTTTGAGCTACGTTGGTTTACCACGCAGGGAGAAATCAATTTGTGTGGGCATGCCACGCTTGCCGCAGCGCATGTCATTTTTGAACATCTGGATTACCCGGACACAACTCTCCATTTTGCCACCCGATTTGTTGGTCCGCTGACGGTCACACGCAGCGGTCAATGGCTGACGCTTGATTTTCCTGCCTGGCAAAGCGACCCTGTCGTACCGCCCGCCTTATTGCTGGAAACTTTAGGCATCACCGAATGCAAAGAAGTTCGCGTGGCGCGCGACTATATGGTCGTAATGGAGAACCAGCGCCAGGTCGAGGCTGTACGCCCGAATATCCACGCCATGATCCCGCTAGGGAAAATGGTTTGTATCACCGCGCCAGGTGACGGGGAATACGATTTCGTCAGCCGTTTCTTCTGCCCGGGCGAAGCCGTCGCGGAGGATCCTGTCACAGGTTCGGCGCATAGCATGCTCATTCCTTACTGGGCAGAGAAACTGAACAAAACACAAATGCTGGCGCGTCAGGTATCTGGGCGCGGTGGGGATTTACGCTGCCAACTGGCGGGTTCTCGCGTTTATATTGGTGGGCAGGCAACAACTTACCTGACGGGTAAAGTGCTGCTACGCTAACCCTCTTACACGTTACATAACCCAATCCAGGGAGGAAGTATGTCTAACAAACTGCTGCAGATTCACTTTAATTTTCATGGCCCGTTTGGCTCCGAGATGTCGCAACAACTTGTTGAACTGGCCGAATCCATCAATCAGGAGCCGGGCTTTATCTGGAAAATCTGGACCGAGAACGAAGCAAATCATGAAGCCGGTGGCATCTATCTGTTTCAGGATCAAGACACCGCGCTGGCTTATGTTAAAAAGCATACAGCCCGTCTGAAGCACCTGGGGATAGAAGAGGTGTTTTTCAAAATCTTCGATATCAATGAGCCGTTGAGTAAGATTAACCACGGTCATATTGGCTAACGTTTTTAGCTTAAACGCCTTGTTCCGGGGCGATACCGCCCCCCCCCCCGTTTTCCCCTCACTCATACCCCAGCACCCGCTATATAGCGGGTGCCACGTTTGCTTTAGTTCACAAAATCAGCAGCCATGAAAACTATCACTAGCCGACCGGAGCATGAAGGCGTATAAATAATACAAACAGTATTAATTCATACAAAATGAATCATCAAAAACCAAGGAGATCGCTTATGTCCCCAGACATTACGCTCAACGCTTCACCAGGCAGTTTTCCCCCGGCAGGTCATTACTCGCACAGTACAACGGCAGGTGGTTTTGTGTTCATTTCTGGACAGCTGCCAGTCACCCAGGATGGCGAAAAACAAACCGATGCGTCTTTTGAAGAACAAACCAGACTGGCCTTACAAAATGTCGATGCCTGCCTGGCAGGTGCTGGAGTCTCGCGTCAGCACCTGGTTTCAGTACGCGTCTATGTCACGGACATTAACCAGTGGCCGACATTTAACAGGATCTATGGTGAGTGGATCGGTGATTTTCGCCCTGCCCGTGCTGTCGCTGGCGTTGCCGAACTTCATTACGGTTTTGCCGTAGAAATCGAAGCGATGGCTTTGGCCCCACAGGCCTGATTTATAACTCTATACAGGTGAATAAAAATGACTGATATGACACTGCCTGATTATAACGATATTGTCGCTGCGGCAGAGCGCATCGCAGATTATGCCAACAAAACGCCGGTGATGACGTCGCGTACGGTTAATGAAGAATTTGGCGCTGAAGTCTTCTTTAAATGCGAAAACTTCCAGAGAATGGGCGCGTTCAAATTTCGCGGCGCTATGAATGCGCTACGCCAGTTCACGCCACAACAACGGACTGCGGGCGTCGTGACCTTTTCTTCGGGAAATCATGCACAAGCCATCGCCTTGTCGGCAAAATTGTTAGGAATCCCGGCGACAATTATCATGCCGCATGATGCCCCGGCTGCCAAAGTTGCCGCGACCAAAGGGTATGGCGGAAATGTCGTGATTTACGATCGCTATACTGAAGACAGAGAAAAAATTGGTCAGAATCTGGCTGAGAAACAAGGGCTAACGCTGATCCCTCCTTACGATCATCCGCACGTTATTGCGGGCCAGGGTACCGCAACGAAAGAGTTGATTGAGGAAGTGGGACCGTTAGACGCCCTTTTCGTATGTCTGGGTGGCGGCGGTCTGCTATCCGGTTCCGCGCTGGCAGCGAGACATCTCTCCCCTGACTGTATGATCTATGGCGTAGAACCTGAGGCAGGCAATGACGGTCAGCAGTCTTTTCGCAGCGGCAGCATTGTTCATATTGATACACCGAAAACCATAGCCGATGGCGCGCAAACTCAACACCTTGGGCAGTATACGTTTGCGATTATTCAGCAAAACGTGAACGATATTCTGACTGTCTCAGACACTGAATTAGTCACTGCGATGAAATTTATTGCAGAACGAATGAAAATCGTCGTAGAGCCAACTGGCTGTCTGGGTTTTGCCGCCGCCAGAGCACGCAAATCTGAACTCCAGGGTAAGAGAATCGGCATTATTATCAGCGGTGGAAACGTGGACATCAGCCGCTATGGTGCATTCCTGGCCGGATGATAAGCAAGGTATCTGCCATGCAGATACCTTATTCCTGTCTGTATATTCCAGTCTGGAAAAGCGAACCCCGCTCACTGTAAACTGCTCGCAATCATGGCAAAAGGCATCACTGCAGGAGACTGGCATGCCAAAAACCGACAATAACTCGCTTCTCAGCCAACTTGATACTATCGCCAGAGGGTTAAGCGAGACCTTTTCTCCCTTTTGTGAAGTGGTTGTTCATGACCTCAAAAAACCTGAACATGCCATTTTGTCCATCCATAATAATCTTTCCGGACGTAAACCTGGCCAACCAGCAACAGAACTGGGTCTGGCACGCATAGCATCGCCAGATTTTCCCAGCATCATCGCTAACTACAGCAATCAATTTGCTGATGGTCGTCCGGTAAAAAGTACCTCCATTGGCATCAAGGGTGAGGACGGTAAATACGTCGCGGCGCTGTGCCTTAATGTTGATATGACGTTGTTTCGCGGTATGCAGAGCGCGCTTGCGCGATTTACTGAAACCGAAAATTCCCCCATAAAGGAACATATCGATCCCGGTAGTAATGAAGTGATTCGCCAACGTATCGATGACTTTGCCGCCAAACGCGCGACCACGGCGCGCGCACTCAAACCTGAAGACCGTAAGTTATTGATTCAACAACTCCGTAAAGAAGGCCTACTGAACGTACGAAAATCAATGGATACCGTGGCGCAGCATTTAGGCGTATCGCGAGCCACCGCTTACCTGTATGCCCGACAGTCGGCACAGATGCACGAATAAGCTGATTCAGGCAGGCATACCTGCCACAACTTGCCGGTCAATGATTACTGGAACGAAGCACGCCCATATGCAGAGGGCTGCTTTGCTGCCAGCAATTATCATCCAACGAAAAACGGCACCTTATGACTGCATAAAAATAAACCTTGGCATTCGTAGGTATTTATTTGCGCTGACTGAATAGATAGCTTATTTTTAAACTGACGGGGTAAATTTTAGCGGTACTTTAAATGACGACATCGATCTTACTTAATCAAAGCATAAAACACCACCACGCTAACTCACTGATTTCATTGAATGAAAAAATAAATAAACGTACTGTAAAATAATATCCATACAGTATATATAAATAGCATAATATCTAAATTATAATCTTTTTACATCCAGTAGTCAGGTGAGGCCAGAATGCGGTTATTAGTCATGTTGTTAAGCTTAGTCGTCTCTACACAGCTCTGGGCAGGTGAACTTTCCAAACCTACGGGCCAGGTCCTTCTAACAGTGTCCGGTAATATAGAAAATACAAATGAAGACGGGAAAGCCACTTTTGATACCGCCAGCCTCGAGAAACTGGGCATGGTAAGTTTTCAGACCACCTCCCCTTGGTATAATGGACGCACGACTTTTACGGGTATTCCACTACAAAAGCTCATGGATTTTGTTGGGGCGAAAGGCTCGGTTGTAAAAGTTACTGCACTCAATGACTACACCACCGTTATCCCTCTCGATGATTTCAAGAAGTACAATGTCATTCTTGCTTTAAAAATCAACGGAAAATACATGCGAATTCGAGATAAAGGCCCGTTATTCATTGTGTATCCCTATGACAGCATACCTGAACTGAATAATCAGATTTATTACTCAAGATCAGCCTGGCAGGTCAGTAGAATGGATATTGAGTAAGCGTTCAGAGGAACATCATGAACAGAATACTGGCTGGCATCATATTTTTTCTTTTTATATCTACTGGGTATATTTCTTTCTTAGTCCATGAAAGACAGCAAGAGTTACAGAAACTGACTCACTACACCGATTCATGGTCCGCTGCACAAATGGTATCACAATATTACCGATTCGAATCATTGCTTGGTCTTTATACTATCGATAAAACGATGAACCTCGACGAGGTGCGCCTGCGCCTCGATATTATGCTTAGCCAGAGTGATTTGATAAAAGAAGGTGATTTGGGGCACTATATAGAGAGCAATCAAGCGCACAGTGAATTGGCGATCAAACTTGAAAACATCCTTAACTATCTGGATGTTAACCTCGAGAAAATGGACCGTTCAGAACTTCAGACATACCTGAAAAAAATGCATACGCTGGATTCGCAACTTGGCCGCCTTTCATCCGGTGCGTTAAATAAAGATGTAAACTCGATCAATAACGCCAACCTTAAAATTCAAACTCTGTACTATATTTACTCGGCGACATCTGTTCTGCTGATCATACTGAGTGCGATACTGGGTGTGCTGATATTCTTCCAGAACAGAAATATTCTGCGAGCGCATCTTCAGGTTAAGAGCCTTGCTGAAGAGCTGCAGAAATCTAAAGAAAAGTTGCAAATCCAGAATGCAAAACTGGAATATGACGTCTACCATGATTCACTTACTGATATGAATAACCGCCAATTATTCTGGGGGAATTTAAATCAAACAATCGAGATGGCAGAAAAAAACAACGATTCTGTGACAGTGATGCTGTTTGATTTGGACCGATTCAAAGAGGTTAATGATACCTATGGTCATGATGCCGGTGATGTTTTATTACGCCAGATATCGGACCGTCTGATTTCGATGAGCCATACTTCAGATACGCTGTATCGCTTAGGTGGGGATGAGTTTGCGTTTCTCTCAAGTGGTCTGACGGAGAGCCAGGCCGTTTCGCGAGCCCAAAAGATATGTGATTTTATCAGCCAGCCCTACACTATTTATAACACAATTATAAACATAACTACCTGTGTTGGAATTGTTATATCAGAAACAGAGCGCCGCTCCGATTATCTTTATAAATTTGCAGATCTGGCCCTGTATGAAGCCAAAAATGAAGGTTCAGGCAAGATAAAAGTCTTCCGGCAATGGATGTTAGAAAAGCTGCAAGAAAGCAGAACGCTTGAGCATGATATGGCGATGGCCATAGTGAATAAAGAATTCGTGGTTTATTATCAGCCTATTGTGGATTCTTTTAGCCGGGAAATTTACAGTTATGAAGCCCTCATTCGTTGGATACATCCTCTAAAGGGTCTACTGTCGCCGGATAGCTTTATTCCTGTTGCTGAAAAAACAGGCATGATTAACGAAATGGGGAAATCTGTACTTGAAATTGCCTGTACGGAAGTGGCGTCCTGGGCGATTCCGGCCAAAATTTCAGTCAATGTCTCACCTGTCCAGCTAAGCAGCAAAGCCTTTGCCGGAATAGTGCAGACTATCCTGAAAGAAACAGGACTCCCCGCTCAACGCCTTGAACTGGAGGTCACTGAATCCTCTATTTTTACTGAGAGTAATACGCCGATGAATACACTTAACAAGCTCAGAGCTCTGGGGGTAAAAATCTCCATCGATGACTTTGGTACCGGGTATTCTTCTCTTTCGCGGTTGAGCCGGCTGGCCTTCGATAAAATAAAAATAGATAAGTCCTTTGTACATTCACTATCTACCCAGGACGATGCCCTTAATATTATCAAACTCATTACTGGCATGGCGAAATCCCTTAATATGAAAGCTGTTGCAGAAGGTGTTGAAACGCAAGAGCAACTGGAAAAACTTCAGGCACTGGGTTGCGATTTCGCACAAGGATATCTGTTTGGTAAACCTCAACCGGGAATTGATGGGAAAATCAGACACGGTTAAATCACGGCGGATATCCCTGGCAGCTAAAGTCGGGCAACAAAACTGTTGCCCGACTTTTAATATTTCATACGCTTAATGATAATTGCCTCTACCAATAAGACGTCCAGCACTGGCGCACGCGAATTAACGCTTCAAGATAAAAATAGTCTCCCCAAGAACAACATTCATCAACGCCTTTACCAGCTGGCATATGATAAACCGAGTGCATCAGTAACCCTTCACATTCCGGTTCATCCGTAGAGAGATAGCGCTTCGTCAGCGATTGTACAATCCGCAAAGCCACTTCCTCATACTGCATCCGACCTGCATCTGTCGCCGGTAATGCTTTCGCTAGCTCCAGCAGACCACAGGCAGCGATAGCGGCAGCCGAACTGTCGCGTACGGCGCCAGTGTTATTCAAAGCCAGATCCCAGTGACAAATAGAGTCCTCAGGCAGGCGGTTGATAAAGTAATGACTCAGGCTGCGGGTCAGGCTGACGAACTCAGATTTTCCCGTATACAGATAGCTAAGCATGAATCCGTAAATCCCCCACGCCTGACCGCGTGCCCAGCATGAGCTATCGCTGTGTCCCTGGTGCGTATTGCCAAACCGCGGCTCACCGGTCACAACATCTATATAGTAGGTGTGATACGTCGATGCATCGGGCCGTACGATATATTTCGCTGCCTGCATGGCATGAGATAAGGCCGCGTCAGCAAAGACCAGATTCCCCGTCTGTTCGCTTGCCCAGTAGAGCAGCGGTAGATTCATATTACAGTCGATAATCATTCGTCCCTGCTGCTCCGGATCCGTCAGGTCTCCCCATGCCTGGATAATACCTGCCGTTGGGTTATAGCGTTGCATCATCATTTCAGCCGCATGCAAGGCGATATCGCGTGCGGCTGCGTTCCCGGTCAGTTGCCACGCGTTTACACACGACAATGAATACAGAAAGCCTAGGTCATGAGTATCTGTTTCAATACGGTTTACCAGACGATGAGCAAAAGAAGTAATGAATCGCTCAGCAGCCTGACGGTATTTACTATCGCCGGTTATCTCCCACAATAGCCAGAGCTGCCCTGTCCAGAAACTGTTTGTCCATTGGTTATTTTCAGCGGGTTGCCATTTCCCACCTTCACAGGCCTCATTGGGAAATTTATCGCCAAGCGCATACAGCGTTCGATCAATTCGTGACGAAATATACGGTATTGCTTTATCTAACTCTTTTTTCAATGCCTGACGATCAACCGGGGCGGCGTATGACACGCGCAAGGGTTCAGTAACGACATTAGCCGTTTTATTAGTAATCATAATTATCCTGTTATTACTATTTGGAAGTTTTAATAGTCTGAGAGCGCAATATATCAGCACGCGGTGTTAATATCTTTTTTCCCGCATGGCTACAAGAAAGCGTGAAAGCGGAAATTAGCGTAAACAGCAGTGCGCAGACACTCATAATTAAAAAGGTATGTGCAAACCCTATTTTATCGTATAAATAACCAGCAGGTGGCGCCACGACAACAGAACCAACATATACCATTGCCTGATAACCCAACAAATACATGGTGGCGTTAACGCGTTTGTGAAAATGTTCAGCGATATATTTAAATACAGAGATTAACAGTAACGCTATTTCCACACCGTAAAATGGTTTAATAATTGAAATCATAATTGGGTCGACTGTTAAACCAGAAAGGATCAGACGGCCCCCCACAACTAACCCGCACAGCAGCAACCCCTTCTTGGCACCATAATAGTTAACCAGCGTGGGAATAAACATCATCATCAGGAATTCAATACCAGCCTGGAGCGTCCCCAGGTAACCATACCAGGCATTGCCCTGCTCTTTGGTGGCAAAGAAAGAGACAAAGTAACGGGGAAATTGCTGTTCTGCTACAAACATCATCCACGCGACACCTGCGACATACAGACTAAACATCCAGAATTTTCGGTTTTGCATCAGCGCAATGACATCGGCAAAGACAATTTTATTTTCGGAGATAACCGAGTTATTTCGTAGCTGCTCATCACCAATCTTCAGGCTCAACAACACCAGCAGCATGACTACGGAGGTGGTACTGCTCAGTATAAAGTTGGCGGTTGGCGTGTAGTTGAACAATACGCCGGAAACCGAAGCCGCCAGCGCCCACCCTAGCGATCCCCACATTCGGATACGGCCAAACTCCAGGCCGTAAAGGCGACTGAAACGGTCGGCATAGGATTCTGCGGCAGCCACTCCCGCATACCATCCCAGGCTTAAATAGAATGCACCAATAATAATGCCGAGCATCGTATGACTCAGCAGTAAAGGCTGGTAAATCACCACAAAAAACGGTGCCATTAATGCCGAGGTGGCGCAGACAAAATAGAGAAGCCATTTGCTCATGCCTATTTTATCCATGATATAACCATATACTGGTTTCATAACCACGGCAAACACACCATTAACCGCGAATACTGTACCAATTGTTACGCTATCAAGACCAACTTTTTGACTCAGCCATAATGCATATAAGCCGAAGCTGGATGACCAGGTAAAGAAATAGAGAAAAATAAAGCTGCTCATTTTGAGCTGCGCTAAACGAGTCGGGGCAATCGCGTTCATGATGCGGCTCCAGCATTATCTCGACAATGATAAGTATAAATAAAAAAAACCGAAGATTTAATTGCAATCATAATCCACTACCTCTTATGAAGTATTTATAGACTCAGTACTACTGGCGACAACCAGGTGCTGACGGACGGAGATTAGTCTTTTTGTTTCCTACAGCAGCGTGAGCATGTTCACAAAAACAGTTCGATTTTTAAGTTTGATTGGATTTACGGACAGATATTCAGCAATATCTTTAATATATAGCAGCAAAACTTAATTCTGTTGTCATGGTAAAAAATGAACGAGCCACAAAAACTTGAAAGAATTGCGATGGGGAATGAAGTGATTTCCTTTCAGCGTCCAATGGGCGCGAGTGTTCATTATTACCATTGGCATCAATGCATAGAGTTTTTATATATTTCAAAAGGGTACGGCATCGTCGTCGTTGATAAACAACACTATACAGCAAAGCCGGGCAGACTTTTTATTTTCCCACCGTTTCGCTTGCATAAGGTGCAGGTTGATGTTGCACCGAACAACCCGTCTTATCGTACGGCTATGCATATTGAGCACAATGAAGTAATCAGTGCCTTGCAGATGTTTCCCCGCCACCAGGCTCAGTTTGCAGCACTCTCTGGCACCCATGCGCCGGCACAAATTCACGATCTCAGTGAACATGCGGACTATATTGCCTATATCCTCGATCGGTTTGAATCACTTAAGGGCAACGGGTATCAATCGGCCAGTGATGTTGCTTTTCTGGTAATGCAACTTCTGGACTTTCTTCCCCTGCAACCGCGGAGTGTAGTGCACCAACAGCAGACCGTGGCGGCCCGCATTATGCAGTGGATAGAAGAGCATTATCAGCAGAAATTTTCACTCGATGAGTTAGCTGCGGATATTGGTTTTTCACGCAGCTATACCTCGCGAATTTTCCGTCAACAAACTGGTGGCGGGATCCAGGAATATATACTCACCCGCAGGATTAAAAAAAGCTGCGATTTATTGCGCTACTCATCACTGAACGTGACGGAGATTGCCGAGCATGTGGGTTTTACGGAAATGACCTATTTCATTACCTGTTTTAGAAAAATGATGGGGCAATCTCCTTTGCAGTACCGCAAACAATACGATGAAGACACTGGCCACGATACGGCGTAAAGAACGTCATTTTTATCGCTTTGACGGACACTGTCTAATCAAACCCGAGTCCATACCCGCCTGGTATTAAGCAGAGATCTTCAGCAAAAGTTGGTAAATCCTCAGAACGGTTCTATAGTCGGGACTGCTTCTCATTACAGGATTCACCGATGCGATTTAACGGACTGACCAAAGGTTTCTTCATTTTCATACTAGCCCTCGTTACCTGGGCGTTCTTCGATGTGCTGTCCCCCTACTTTTCCGCCATTTTGTGGGCCGCGATATTAACGACTATCTTTAACCCGGTAAAAAACAGGCTGCGCAGCGCACTTGGCGAACGCAACGGGCTGGCATCGTTAATAACCATCGCCATTATCTGTCTGATTGTCTTTATCCCGCTTATGGTGATCCTGTCATCGCTGGCCATTGAACTCAATGTGGTGTACACCAAACTGCAACAAAACGACACGCAGTTTCCCGAAGTCGTCACCACTATTCTTTCGTATCTTCCTGGCTGGGCGAGAGGATTCCTCGCAGAACACAATCTGGATAATGTTGCAGAAATCCAGAAAAAGCTGTCCGACATTGTGTTGCAAGGCGGGCAGTACCTTGCGGGCAGCGCATTCCTGATCGGTAAAGGGACATTCGGCTTTGCCATCAGCTTTGGCATCATGCTGTATCTGCTGTTTTTCTTGTTAAAAGATGGACCTTATCTGGTGCGCCAGATTCTGGACTCATTACCACTTTCTGATTTTGCCAAACAGCATTTGTTCGCCAAATTTGTCGGCGTAACGCGCGCAACCGTCAAGGGCACAGCAGTTGTGGCTTTAGTTCAGGGGATTCTTGGCGGCATCGCGTTTGCGATTGTGGATATCGACGGCAGCGTTCTGTGGGGCGCATTAATGGCGTTTCTGTCTCTGGTGCCTGCCGTCGGCTCGGCGATCGTCTGGGTACCCGCGGCCATATTCCTCTTCGCTACGCACCAACTGTGGCAAGGGCTGTTTATCGTCGGGTTCTTCGTGATTATCGTCGGGCTGGTAGACAACATCCTGCGCCCGCTTTTGGTAGGAAAAGACACCAAAATGCCGGACTACCTGATTCTGATAACCACCCTCGGCGGGATGGAGATTTACGGTATCAATGGGTTTGTGATTGGCCCCCTGATCGCCGCGCTATTCATTACCTGCTGGAACCTGTTTTCCGGGCGCGATCATGCAGGTAACGTGGAAGGAATCGACGAAGCCTTTATGGAAGAAGGAAAAAATCCTCCAGATTTATGATGTCAGGACGATAACAGAAGGCGGCCCTGGGCCGCCTTTTTTATTTTCACGCAAAATCATACGTTTCCTATAATTTCAATCATGCTAATTGATTAATCGTCGCAGAAGGATGTCATCAGTGCGAATAGCCACAATCACCAACTGGGCCTACAGCGCGACGGTATGCCTGACCATCGCCTCCGGCGTTGTCATGCTGATGGCGTCCAACGCCGATAACACCGAACGCCAGGTGGTGGAACAACGTTACAAATTTGATCAACTGACCGAAGAAGTGGAGCTCGACGCCTGGTCGCTGTCCGATATGGCGCGTCTCTACGTGGTCAGTAAAGACCCGGATGCTTTGAACAACTATCGTCAGAAAGAGGCATCACTGAAAGCCGTTGAGCATCGACTGGCGGCGTTGAAAGCTGCCGGAGCTACAGGTGAAGAGCTGGCGCTATTGCATGAAGGATTGCAGATTGTTGATGCCCTGCAGGACGAACAAGCTGCGGCGCTGGCCAGCGTCGCGCGGGGAGAACACACACAAGCTATTGCCCTGCTCTTCAGCAAAACCTATGAACAGGAACTGGAGCAGGCACAGGACCGGATCGACCATTTCCGCCAGTTGCTCGACAATCGTGTACTCAATGCCATTGAAGATGCCACTCAGGCGTCACGTACACTACGCACAGCCTCTGAAGTGATGGTCGGTCTTACGGTGCTGCTGTTTTTGTTCGTTCTTGGATTTATATTGAAGCGCCGCGTGCTGCGCCCGGTGGTGCGTTTGAGCGATGTAGTAAACCGTCTGGCATCGCAAGATTATGCTGTCGAGCCCCCCAGCTTTAACCAGATCGATGAAATTGGCGATATGGCCCAGGCGATCCGGATTTTTCGCGAGAACGGCCTGGCCCGTCAGCGACTGGAGAAAGAGAGAGACGCCGACTGGGGGATCCGTGAGCTGTTGGCGCGTATGACGCAGCGTCTGCAGGGGTGCGAGAGTTTTGCCGATGTCATTAATGTGGCAGAACTTTTCGCGCCAAATATAGCCCCAGGTATTGCCGGCCGACTGTACATACTGGATCGGGAACCCTGGCAAATGCGCTGCGTTGCGCAGTGGCTCTCACCAGAGGGCAAAGCCGATGCGTTCCACCCGGACGAATGCTGGGCAGTACGCCGCGGCCAGAGCCATCCACCGGTACAAGGCGAACCGGATATCGCCTGCTACCATCTGCCAGAGTCGTGCCAGCGGCATACCTTATGCGTTCCGCTGATTGCCCAGGGGGAAGCCATCGGCCTGCTCTCATTCCAGAATCTCAGCGAGGATTCCACCTCATCTCGCGCATACCTTGAACTGATGGCGGAAGCATTCGGCCTGGCATTAGCCAACCAACGCTTGCGCGATGCGCTGCTGGAGAAAGCGCTGTACGACCCACTAACCGGTCTGCGCAATCGTCATCATCTTGAAGATACTCTCCGTACCCAGATGAGCCAGGCAGTTCGTACCAAAGAACCGATCAGTTGCCTGATGATCGATATCGACCATTTCAAAAACATCAATGACCGCTTTGGCCATGAGGCAGGCGATAGTGTGATAAAAAGTATCGCTGCCATTATTCAGCGCGTCGTCCACGACAGCGGCATGGCTTTCCGTTACGGGGGAGAAGAGTTTCTGGTACTGCTGGCAGGTGCGGATGAACAGACGGCCAATAGCTTTGCGACAGACATTTACAACGGCGTACGCGAATTGTCACTGCGCTTTGGCGTATCCGATATTGGTCATGTGGATGTCTCTATCGGTGTTGCCAGCTACCCGCAGCATGCCCAGAGCGATAATCTACTGCGTGCCGCAGACGTCGCGCTGTATCGCGCAAAAGAACTGGGGCGTTCGCGCATTGTGAGCTTTGGCATGCTGGAAGCAAGCTGAATTATGTCAGCTGTCGGCGCATTGCTTTACCTCCACTTCAGGTAGTGGTAAGTTGACAGCATGAACACCAAACACGATATCAACGGTTTTACTCATAACCTGTGGTGGCTGCCTTCTTAAAGGCGGTCAGAATGTGTTTTCCCCATTTCAAATAACCGCCGAAAGGCGGTTATTTGCATTTGAAGACCCCTTTCGGTTTTACGCTTAAGGAGTCTTATATGAGCAACAAAACCATCATCCTCACAGGCGATCGTCCTACTGGTCCGCTGCACCTCGGCCACTATGTTGGCTCGTTGCGCCAACGCGCCACGCTGCAACACGATTATCGGCAGTTTATATTAGTCGCAGACCTGCAAGGACTGACCGATAACGGCAGTACACCACAAAAGATCCAAAACAACATTCCCGAAGTGCTGGCTGACTATCTCGCCGCGGGTATAGACCCTTCACTCACCACCATCTGTTTGCAATCGGCCTTGCCCGCCCTTGCCGAACTGACCGCGCTTTATATGAACATCGTTACTGTGGCGCGCGTGGAGCGTAATCCTACGGTCAAAAACGAAATTGCGCAGAAAGGATTCGCACGCTCGTTACCGGTTGGTTTTCTGGTTTATCCCATCAGTCAGGCGGCAGATATTTCAGCCTTCAAAGCTGAAGTGGTTCCGGTCGGCGACGATCAACTGCCAATGATCGAACAGACCAATGAAATCGTGCATAAGATGAATAGCCTGTTACCTGCCCCAGTATTGTCGCATTGCAAAGCGTTGCTGAGTGAAACCAGTCGTCTGCCCGGTATCGACGGTAACGCCAAGATGTCGAAGTCCCTTGGTAATACAATTCTGTTGTCCGCCAGCGAGGAAACTATTCATCGCGCCGTCAGCGCAATGTTCACCGACCCTAACCACTTGAAAGTGTCCGATCCGGGGCAAATTGACGGCAATATCGTATTCACCTACCTCGACGCATTTCACCCAGATAAAATCAAAGTGGCGGAGATGAAAGCGCATTATCAGCGCGGCGGATTAGGTGACAGGACATGCAAAAATGAGCTGGAGATGTGCTTGCAAGAACTCATCGCGCCGATGCGTGAGCGTCGGGCAACTTACATTCAGGATAAAGGCATGCTGATGGCGATGCTGAAAAAAGGGAGTCAACAGGCGCACGAAATCACACAGCAGACATTAAGAGAAGTGAAACAAGGCCTGGGTTTACCGGTGTTCTGAACACGAATAGAAAAATACAGGATGACTGATAACTCCCGCTAAACTTAAAAAATGTGGTTACGCTTAAGTTTTTCAATGGCATAACCGCTACTAAGAGAGTGAGATGTAACTATCTTACTATTACGCCTCATTATAAAAAGTTCGAATTCTCTTCTTTACGCCTGCCTGGGTCCGTGCCCATGCAGGCTTTTTTTTCACTATCAGCTTTTCGGATATCAGTTAACCACTAATGCCCAGTCCATCGCCCCCTGAGTAAAAAACACGCTGCAAAATCAACAAAATATAATCAACTTGCTTAATTACTCTGCAAACGCGTGAGATCGGGAAGAAAAATGCTATTTCCCTCTTGCCTCATTCGGTCTGTGCCGCTAATATTCGTCCCCGTTGTCACCTACAACGTTGCGTTCATAGCTCAGTTGGTTAGAGCACCACCTTGACATGGTGGGGGTCGTTGGTTCGAGTCCAATTGAACGCACCATATTGCGTCCGTAGCTCAGTTGGTTAGAGCACCACCTTGACATGGTGGGGGTCGGTGGTTCGAGTCCACTCGGACGCACCATATCATCTTTGATGTGGTGCTTTTCTCCTCATTCTATTCTCGATAATATCCCCCAATTTTTGTTGCCGTCCTGAACGACTTCGAAATTCTTACTGTCTATCCCGTTTGTCTCCAGCGCTGTTATCGACCACACTTATCCTGCTTCGCTTGTTTTCGGCACAATGCCGACACAGAACATCGATCACAGGGCATAAAAATAATATCAGGTGGATAAGATGAACAAGATCGCTATCGTCGGTACGGGACCGACAGGAATCTATACGTTACTCGCGCTCCTCAAGCATCAAACCCCGCTTTCAATTAGCCTCTACGAACAATCGAATGAAGCTGGGGTTGGCATGCCCTATAGCGATGAAGAAAACTCGCGATTGATGCTGGCAAATATCGCCAGTATTGAAATTCCCCCTATTACCTCTTCTTATCTCGACTGGTTACGCCAACAGAGCGTTGAACATTTAGCCCGTTATGGCGTGAAACACGACTCACTGCATGAGCGACAATTTCTGCCGCGAATTCTGCTTGGTGAATATTTTCGTGACCAGTTTTTACGCCTTGTAGACCTTGCGGACAAACAGGGGTTTAACGTCACCGTACACGAGTCCTGTCAGGTCAAGGATGTCAAAGCCACAACGGATGGCGTTGTTATTTGCAGCGATCATAACGACCCGGAGCATTTTGATCTTGCTGTCATCGCCACGGGTCACGTCTGGCCTGACGCACAAAGCGCGTCACGTACCTTCTTCCCGAGTCCGTGGACTGGACTAATGGAGGCCAAAATCCCGGCATGTAATGTAGGAATTTTGGGTACATCGCTGAGCGCTATCGATGCGGCTATGGCTGTCGTAGTACAACACGGTAGGTTTGTATTAGATGATGCGCAAGGTGTTCATTTCGAAAGAAATGAAGGCAGTCAGGATCTCAACATTCTCCTCATGTCCCGTTCTGGCATTCTACCGGAAGCCGATTTTTACTGCCCTCTCCCCTACGAACCACTCTCCATTGTGACTGCTGAGGCGCTGGAACAGTGTATTGCAGAGGGTCCTGCTGGGCTGCTGGACAGGATCTTCATGCTTATAGCCAAAGAAATTGAGCTGGCTGACCCTATCTGGAGCAAAGAAGCCGCCCTTTCTTCCCTGAACGCCGACAGCTTTACGGATGTCTGGTTCGCTGCCCGTAAAAAGCACGATCCGTTTCACTGGGCCGCAGCCAATCTTGAAGAGGTCGAACGCAATAAACGTGACAAACATACGGTTGCCTGGCGTTACGCTATTCTGCGACTGCATGAGGCCGTACAGGAAATTGTTCCGTGGCTGGATGAGAAAGACAGAGAGCGGTTTGACAATGGACTTGCTCGCGTCTTTATCGATAACTATGCAGCCATTCCTTCACAATCGATCCGTAGATTACTGGCACTGCGTGAGGCCGGGATCCTGAATATTCGCGCGCTCGGTCAGGATTATCAGTTAGAGCAAAAAGAAAAAATGACGGTAATACGCGCTCAGGGCGAAACCTATGAGTTTGACGTTTTTATCGATGCCAGAGGCCAGAAAGCGTTAAAAATTAAAGATCTGCCATTTCCATCGCTACGGGATCAACTGCAGTCCACGAGTGAGGAAATACCGGATGTCGGCGATGACTATACGTTACAGGCGCCTGATATCGTCCGGGGACGCATTGCGCTCGCCGCACTTCCCTGGCTGATGCACGATCAACCTTTCGTGCAAGGGCTTACTGCCTGCGCAGAAATTGGGCAGTGCGTCGCGCAAGCCATTTCCCGGCCAGCCACGCGTCTTCGTCGACGCTTACCCTATTACGAGGCGTGACACGATGTCTTCTTCCATCACTCTGCTTGCTGCCGGCAGTTTACGTCCAGCACTGACTCCGTTGATAACCCATTTCACGCGCATCAGTGGAACAGATGTAAAGGTGGAATATGGTCCAGCCGGTTTATTGCGTGAGCGGATTGAGGCAGGTGAACCCTGTGCGCTGTTTGCTTCGGCCAATCGGGAGCATCCGCAGCGCCTTCTGGCTGAGCATATAGCCCTCTCGACGCATACCTTTTGCTGGAACCAGCTGGGTCTGGTTACCACCCGGACCGGTGAATGGCTGGATTTGCTACGAAACCCTGCCCTGCGCATTGGTACCTCTACGCCCGGCTGTGATCCTTCCGGAGATTATACCTGGGCATTTTTTGACAAGCTGGATGCGCTGGAGACGGGCCTCGGGCAGCAGTTGCGCGAAAGGGCCATTCCCCTGGTTGGTGGTCGCGACACCGTGAGGATCCCGCAGGGAGAACTTGCCAGCGCCTGGGTCCTGCGTCAGGGACTGGCCGATCTGTTTATCGGCTACGCGCATTATGCAAAAACGCTCCGCGCACTCCCCGACGTTCGTTATATAGCGATTCCGGCTGAATATAACATTCAATGTGAATACCAGCTGGCGGTGCTGGAAACGTCCAAAGATGCGCTGGCGCTGGTTGAGTTTATACTCAGCAACGGCGGCCAGGAATTTCTGATCGCCGCTGGTTTTGTATCACTTACCGACGAATAGAAAACAGCGGCGCAATAAACGGCGTCTGGTAATGGTCAACGTTCACTTTTCGCAGCGGTAATCCATAGGCCTGGAACAGATTATCTTCCGTCACGATGTTGTCCGTCGGGCCTGCCCGCCATTTTCCTTCAGGAAGCAGCAACAGCGTATGCGTGGCTATCTGTAGCGCATGCTGCGGATCGTGGGTTGAAAACAGCACGCTGCAGCCTTGTTGGCGAGCCAGATCGCTGATGAGCTGCAGCACCACCTGCTGATTAGCGAGATCCAGCGCGGAACACGGTTCATCAAGCAATAACGTCTGGCATTCCGTGACCAATGCCCGGGCTATCATCACTAACTGTTGTTGCCCGCCAGAAAGTGAACCAAACGAGCAGGCGCCAAGATGCGCGATATTAAGTTGCTCCAGCGCCTGCGCTGCCCTTTTTTGATCCTGCTGGCTGGGCTGTGCAAATAACTTCACGTGCTGTGCCCGCCCCATCAGTACCACATCGCTGACCGTATAGGGAAACGGCAGATGACAATGTTGCGCTACAATCCCAATTCCACCGTCATTTTCAATACTGCCGCCCAAAGCAGGCAGCGTGCCGGTCAGCGTATCGAGCAGCGTACTTTTACCCAGACCATTACGTCCCAGCACCGCCCAGATCTCACCTTTCTGGCAACTGAACGTAAGCGGCTCAAATAGCGGTACGCGATACCCGTAAGTCAGCCGATTCACGCGCAGTGCGACAGATTTCATTGTTTCCTCCGACGGCTGTTGTGGATGAGTAAAAAAGCAAACAGCGGCGCGCCAAATAATGCAGTGATGATCCCCAGTGGGATCTCCGCAGGCAGCAGGGTGCGCGCAATATCATCCACCACAATCATAAAACCGCCCCCCAGCCAGAAGGCACAAGGGAGCAAACGACGGTGATCGACCCCCACCAGCAAACGTGCCAGATGCGGGATAACCAGCCCGACCCAGGCAATACTGCCGCTGACCGCCACCTGAGCGGCGACTAAAAAAGCGCAGCACACCAGAACGCTGCGTCGCAGAGGAACCACCGCCACGCCCAGCGCTCTGGCATCTTTGTCATTCAGCGATAGCAGATTTATCCGCCAGCGTAACTGATACAAAACCGTCGCGGCGATACCCACCGGAATCGCCAACAGCAGAACTTTATGCCAGTTGGCCGTCGCAAAACTACCCAGCAGCCAGAACACAATGTTCGGTAACGTCTCTTCGGTATCCGCCTGATACTGAATCAGACTCACCAGTGCGGCAAAGAAACCGCTCAGAATGATACCCGACAGGATCAGCACCAGCGTATTCTCCAGCCCCTGCAATGTAGCGATGGAATACAACAGAATCAGCGCCGTCAGACCGAAGAAAAACGTTGAACCCATCATCAGCCACGGCGACAGACCGAGCAGAATCGCCAGCGTACCGCCAAAAGCAGCCCCCGACGTTACGCCGATAATATGCGGGTCGACCAGTGGATTATGAAATACCCCTTGCAGCGTCGCACCGCATAAACCCAACGCGCCACCCGCCAGCAACGCGATCAGAATTCGTGGTAACCGCACCGTCCAGACAATCTGGCTGGCAATCCCTTCGGCATCGCTATAGTGCGTCAGATGGTAAAATACCTCGCTTAACGACAGTGGATATTGCCCGAGGCACAGCGAGCTGACGCCCAGTAATAAAACCGCCGCCATTAGCAGTGGCTGCTGGGGTAAAGTGCGGTTACTTAGCTGCATCAGACTGCCAGTTCACACGATAAAAACGCTGATAGTAGTCTTGCGCCTGCGCATCGACATCCACGTCTTTATAGGCGTCCGGATACAGTTTTTTGGCCATCCACAGTTCACCTATCGCCAATGCTTCCGGCATCGGATACCCCCAGGCTTTGGCGTATTCCGGCATCAGCCAGATACGATGATTTTTCACCGCATCGATTCCCTGCCAGTTGGGATCGTTTTGGATCTCCGTCACCACCTGCGGGTAACGGTCCTGAACAAAAATCACCTGCGGATTCCACGCCAATACCTGCTCAAGCGCGACCTGACGGGCGCCTTTCACACTGGCCGCCGCCACGTTTAATCCCCCCGCATGCTGCATCATCAGTCCCGTATACTTCCCGGAGCCGTAAGTCATCAGGTCAGGGTTAGCCATATAAATACGCACCTTTTGCGCATCAGGAATGTTGGCAACTGGCGCGTTGAACTTTGCCCGCGCCGCAAAAACGTAATCGATCAACGTCTCTGCCTGCGCTTTGCGCCCCACAACATCCGCAATCAGGCGAATCCCCTGTTTTAACCCTTCGTTGTAGACCTGCTCTTCATCGGCCATAGTCGGATTCATTTTATTCTGCTGACCATCAGCATCCTGACGCAATGAGATAGCGACCACCGGAATACCGGCGTTCTGAATCTGCTGAATCATCTCCGCAGGCGCATAGTTGGCAACAAAGACGACCTGTGGGTGAATCGCCAGCAGGCTCTCGATATTCACGCTGGTGAGATCGCCCGGCGTCGGCAATGTCGTTATCTTTGGCATAAAACGCGCGAATTCAGGCCCGAGCTGTTTTTTCCAGCTCGACATGACACCAACAATGTCTTGCTGGGCGTTGAGTTGCACCAGAATATTCAGCGTCTGATGTTGCAGCACAACCACGTTGTCGACATGGTCTGGAATCGTGATCTGACGACCAAGCTGATCGGTAATCGTACGCTCGGCCTGCGCGGAGAACGCCACCAGGAAGCTGGCGCAAACCAGCACAAAAGAACGGAGAGTTAACATGGGGTACCATCTGGATGAGGAATAAAAACGATATATATTAAATTATATAACGATATAACTGGCAACCCATTACCGATAATTACCGCGCTGCACACGAGGAAGATCAATTTTTGTGGGCAAAAATAAAGCCGACGGCAATGACCACCGTCGGCTTTCGTTGATACTGAGCGGCTAGACTATTTCGTCGCAGCTTTAATGATATCAAGCGCTTTGGCGAACTGATCCTGCGGAATTGTCAGCGGGTAAAGGAAACGAATAACGTTGCCGTACTGACCACAGGTTAACAGCAATAATCCCTGCTCAAGGGCTTTCTTCTGCACGCGTTGCGCGACCGCAGCGCTGGGCTCGCCCGTCGCTGCATCACAAAATTCAGCAGCAACCATTGAGCCTAAGCCGCGCACTTCGGCCAGTTCAGGACACCATCCTTGCGCGTCAGTCAGGGTGGCGCGCAGTTGTTCACCGAGAGCCGCTGCCCGTTGGCACAACTGCTCATCACGAATAATATCCAGTACCGCATGAGCCGCCGCAATCGACAACGGGTTGCCAGCGTAGGTACCACCCAGCCCACCCGGCGCAGGCGCATCCATAATTTCTGCCTTGCCTACCACCCCAGACAACGGCATCCCACCCGCAAGGCTTTTCGCCATCGTCATCAGGTCCGCTTTGTCGGCGTAGTGATCCATCGCAAACAGTTTACCCGTGCGAGCAAAACCACTTTGCACCTCATCGGCAATCATCACGATGCCATGCTCATCACAGATACGGCGGATCCCGGCAACAAACTCCGACGGCGCTACCACAAAGCCCCCTTCGCCCTGGACCGGTTCGAAGATAATCGCCGCAACCTGGGTTGGATCGATGTCGGCTTTAAACAGGCGTTCAATCGCTTTTAACGAATCAGCCGTGGAGATACCCTGCAATTCAGAAGGATATGGCGCATGGTAAACGGAACCAGGGAACGGGCCGAACCCTTTTTTATAAGGCGCTACTTTGCCGGTCAGCGCCATCGTCATGTAAGTACGTCCATGAAAACCGCCGCCAAAAGCGATAACACCGGGACGACCGGTATGCGCGCGGGCGATTTTTACCGCATTTTCCACGGCTTCGGCACCGGTAGTGAAGAATGTGGTTTTGCGTTTACCGTCAATCGGCGCAACGGCGTTGATTTTTTCAGCCAGAGACACATAGCTTTCGTACGGTACAATCTGATAAGCCGTGTGGGTAAAAGCCTGCAGTTGGGCTTCGACTGCATGCACCAGACGAGGATGACGGTGCCCGGTGTTCAGCACGGCAATCCCGGCGGCAAAATCAATATACTGATTGCCCTCAATATCGGTAATCGTGCTGTTTTCTGCCGACTGAGCGTAAAAGTCACACATGACACCCACGCCACGCGGGGTGGCATCCAGACGACGTTGTTGCAGGTTTTTATTGTTCATTCGCTACACCTTGTCCATAACTACATTTCAGTTGAATTACCCTTTAAATTTAGACGCCATCTGGTACTTTAATCGAGAGCCAAATCGTTTTATTTTAAGGATCCAAATGCGTTCACTTGCCGGAGATGTGATCAAGCAAGCATTTAGCCAGCAGACAGATGAAAAACTGCATCGTCGTCTGTATGCCGCCATTTGTAATTGCATCCTTGAGGGCAGCCTGAAACCGGCTACCCGCATGCCTCCCTCACGGGATCTGGCGGGCGAACTGACGTTATCGCGTAACACCGTCTTGCGGGTTTACGAGCAGTTGCAGGCCGAGGGCTATATCTCTGCGCGCACCAGCAGCGGCACATTCGTTACCGACAGCGTGCTCGACAATCTCGATCTACGCCCCAACAAAGAGCCAGTGGCTGTTTCGCTTGAGGATCACACCCGCTTATCTGCCCGCTGCCTTGAACTGCTGGGGCATGCCAGCGCCAGTCCCCGGCAATGGGGAGCCTTTATTCCTGGCGTGCCTGATGTTCAGCATTTTCCTCACCGGGTGCTCAAAAAAATCCAGGATCGGCTGGCAAGGCGACTGCGCCCGGAGTTTCTCACTTACGATGCCGTAGGCGGGGTGAGTGAATTGAAAGAAGCGCTGGCAGACTATCTGCGCACCGCCCGGGGTGTACGTTGTTCGCCTGATCAAATTCTGATTACTGAAGGTATTCACCAGGCGCTGGATCTGGTAACGCGCGCTTTGTGCAATCCGGGTGACAGTGCCTGGATTGAGGAGCCAGGCTATTGGGGGATAAAAAACATTCTACGCATCAACGCGGTTAACTTTTCGGCAATCCCGGTTGATGAACAAGGTATGATTCCCCCAGGCCCAACAGAACCCGCACCGAAGCTGATTTTTGTGACACCGTCACATCAGTATCCTCTCGGTTCGGTAATGAGCCTGAGTCGTCGGCAACAGCTTCTCTTGCGCGCCCGCGAAACGCGAAGCTGGATAATAGAAGATGACTACGATAGCGAGTTTCGCTTTTCCGGCCAGCCTATTCCGTCATTACAGGGACTGGAGGAAGAGACACCGGTTATCTACATCGGAACATTCAGCAAGACACTCTATCCCGCACTGCGACTCGGGTATGTGGTACTGCCCAAACCGCTAGCCGCGCCGCTTAAAAAGGTTCATAACGACCTCTATCGCGGCGGACATTTATTGATTCAGGCCGCGCTGGCGGAGTTTATCCGCGAGGGATATTACGCGGCGCATATTCGGAAAATGCGCCAGTTGTACAGCCGTCGTCGACAGATGCTGGTGGAACTTATCACCCGCCAACTTGGCGAACATTACCTTGGCTCCTTCAGCAGCAACGCCGGGCTGCATATGATTTTACAGTTACCCGCCGGAAGCGATGACATCGCCATTGCTCAGCAGGCGAATGCGCAAGATTTGCTGGTGCGTCCGCTGTCTCGCTACTACGTGAATGAAGAGAAATGCAGCGGCCTGCTGCTGGGGTTTGCCAGTATAGAAGAACATGAAATGGCGGCGGCGTTTACCCGACTCGCGACTATTATCAGGGAAAACGCCGTATAAGCACTGCCGGATGGCGGTGCTTATACGGCATGCTGTTTAATGTGACGCTTTTTTAACGCCAGCCAGATCCTGCTGGCTTACTTCACCATTCCCTTCCCCCCAACTTTTACGCACGTAGTTAATTACGTCGCGCATTTCGTTGTCGCTTAACATACCGTTGTAGGCTGGCATCTTAAAGGAGACGCTGCCCCGTGTTGTCGGTGTTTCTGCGCCATAGGCAATCACTCTGTACAGCGGCGTCGGGTCATCCACCATCACCAGCGGATTGTGGATCAACGAAGGTGCATTATCTTCCGTACCTTTGCCTTCCAGACCGTGACACGTTGAGCAGTAGCGGTTATAGGTCACTTTGCCCGCCTCGGCTGAATTCGACCAGGATGTCGTAGTCGCTGCGGTACGCCCAGCTTCAGGCTGCGCGCTCTTCAGGCTCAGCAAATATTGTGCGATCGCCGTGGCATCTTCGTCCGTCAGATACTGTGTACTTTGCGTAACGACTTCAGCCATCGAACCAGAAACCGCGGCATGTTTACTTTTACCGGTCAGCAACAGCGATTTTAACTCCGACTCCGACATTCCGGTGCCCCGCAGCGACGGCGCATACCAGCCGTCGATCATCGCGCCGCTCAGATACTCGGGATCCGCATTGGTGTACGCTTTTTCGTTCATCGCCACACCTCTCGGTGTATGGCATGAACCGCAGTGTCCCGGGCCTTCCACCAGATAAGCGCCTCGTTTCACCAGGGCCGCATTTTCATCCGTTTTCGCGCTCGCAGCAGCCGTCTCTGGCGCGTCGGTAAACAACCAGTTCCAGATATGCAGCGGCCAGCGGGCGGAGAGTAGCCACGGAATGGCATTCTCTTTATTGGGTTGTGCCGACGGCGTGACGTCATGCATAAAATAGCGGTACAGCGCCTGAACATCCTCGTCAGAAAGCTTCGCGTAAGAGGGATAAGGCATAGCCGGATAGAGCGGATGACCATCTTTGGCAATCCCCTGACGGACCGCCTTTTCAAAATCCTCGTATGAGTAGCTACCAATCCCCTGCGTCTTATCCGGAGTAATATTGGTCGAATAAATATCCCCTAGTGGAGTGGGAAACTTTTTGCCCCCGGCCATCGCCGCGCCACCTTCCGTCGTGTGACAGGCTACGCAGTCAGAAATCCTCGCGATGTATTCGCCATGAGTTTCAGCCGCAGAAACCGTGGCGGTAAATAAACAGGCGGCAAGAACGGTTACATTACGCATAGATCACCCCATATCCTTGAGTTCATTAACCGCTCGCCATGCCTGATCGATCGCCGTATGAGCATAAGCCCCCCAGTCAGAATCGGAGTTAGCAATGGTAATACGACCGACAGGCTTGCGCGCCCGCTCGATAATCTCGGGCATTTTATCCATATCGTCGAACAGCGAGTTAGGGTAATACGCATAGCCATGCGCCCAGCGGTTAACCGTAATGGCGGCAATATCGCGTTGATTATCAAAGCCTGTTGAGCCAAACATCTCCTGCAACTGGGAGCGAATCATCTCTTCATGCGCCGCAAACGTAGTCCCCAGCAAATAGGCCCGCCCCAAACGGAACTGCTCTCTGGCCGAGAGGTTACTGCCAGGATACGTGGGGACGTAGACCATATGAATCACCATCGGATCGTCCGGTGAGGCTGGGTGTTGATACCCGCCGATACTGACCGGATAGTCGAGCTTAACCCGGCTGTAAGGTGCTGCCGGAGAGTAAAATTCATGCACGCCAAGCTGTTTAAATGCCTGCCAGTTTTTAACCACTACGTTGGTGTATACCAGCGGCGCTTTCACGTTCAGTTTGAGATCCGCCTGCTGCTGTTCCGGCATCTCTGGCACCAGATACGGAATCAGCATGTTATAACCCGCCATAATGGTGTTCTTACCACGAACGCGATGCATTTTACCGTCGCGCAGATAGCTGACAACAACACCATCCGGTACGTTGGCGGCGTTAATCACCGTGCTGTTCAGGCGCAGACGCGTAGTGTTTTCCGGCAGGTCCAGTTTTTCATAATGCAGTCTGGCGAGGACCGAGTCCTCCATGGTGGTGCCCGGTAGCGCATCCGGCAGCATATATCTGACCAGCAGTCGGGCCAGGCCGGCATTCCCATCCGGAAAATGGTAAACATACGGTTCTTCGAGGTCGGCCAGCGACTCTCCATCCAGCGGGGGTAATCCCAGTGCTTCCATACCCGGTAAGGCGCACGCCCGGGCATCGCTACAGGAAATCCCTTCAATGCCGATGGCAAAGAAGTCGTTAGAACGCTGCTGAAAATAGAGCAGCGCCATTTTGCTCAAACCGACTTTTGTCGCCAGAAATTCGCTGTAGCTGTGGGTATCCAGCCATTCAGTTTTCTCATCAACCGTCATACCTGGAAGGTAGTCCGCAGGACGTACATGCAGATCGATTAACGCTTTTCTGTCGTTTTCGCTTAGCGGAAAATCATTGATAAAGTCTTCGATCTTGCGTCCATTCAGTCTGTCCGGCGGAATATCATCAGATACCGCACGTCCCGGATCGCCACTGACGATTTTTGTTTCGCCAAAATTCTTTTTATCGAAGAAAACGCCGCGACTGAGCTGCCAGTCGGGATAGAAGTTTACGTCAAAACTCTCTTTCAACCGCGTGACGCTGACGCCCACGGTCTCCATCAGCTTTTGCACTTCCGGACTGAAATTATGCGCAGGCGACTGGAATGCTTCGCTGCCGCCATAGCCGAGTAGTTTCTTGCCCGAGCTGGTAAACTCGTTCCGTTTGGCATGCCCCCCAAAATCGTCATGATTATCGAGGATCAGAATCCGGCTATTTTGCCCGGCAAGTTGACGCCAAAAACAACCGGCAGCCAGGCCGCTGATACCGCCGCCCACAATCACCAGATCGTACTCTTCCTCAATAGGCAGAGCGTTTAAATCAAAATGTTTATGCTCACGGCCCACGGCATGCGCCATTTCAAACGATCCCGGATGATTGCCCCGCAGCCCCGTCAGCGCAGGCGGATAATAACTTCCATCTATAAATGCGTTTTCCTTCCCTGCCGCCCTGACCCATTCCAGCGGGGTAAGCCCCGCCGCAACGGTCACCGCGACGCCGTTGAGAAAATCACGTCTGGTAATTGCCATTACTTTTTTCCTTATTGCTACACTGCCCTTAACACGACACAAATAAGAGGCATTCCCTCCTCAACAAAAAGGGGGATCGCCATCTATTTCACTGGCTTTAATTCTTCATCCAGTTTTTTAGAATCATAATAATCACCCTGCCAGGTGATTTTTCCTGCTTTAACATGAATATAGCTAACACCTTCAAATCTTATCAGATTATTTGTCGGTGGGCTCCCTGCCCATTCACCACTATTTTTTCCTGAGAACTGCCAACGAAAAGCCACGGTATCCTCGTCATAAACGGGTTTGCCGATCATTTTCCAGGTCAGATCCGGGACCGCCTTAATAAAGGCGCCAATCAGCTCTGTTTCTGCTTTTTCCCTGCCGGTAATCGGTTCTCCCGCGGCGGCATCATAATAGACTGCATCATCTGCAAGATATTGAGCCGCTCGCGAAGCATCATGCGCATTCCACGCCGCCATATACTCTTTCACGGTATTCAGCGAGGAACTTTCTGCCAGGCTATAGCCCGAGAGCATCACCAATGAAAGCACCGCCACTTTTAATGTTTTCATCACCACCCTCTCTATTCAGAAATGTCGCACATGATATGTTTCACCCGAGTGTATTCTTCGAGCGAATAGGATGAGAGATCTTTGCCATAACCCGATTTTTTGAAGCCGCCGTGTGGCATTTCGGCGCACAGGGGAATATGGCTGTTAATCCATACCGTGCCAAAATCAAGGTCAATGCTGAAGCGCTGCGCGCGACTGTGATTGCTGGTCCAGACGCTCGCCGCCAGACCATATTCCACATCATTGGCCTTAAGTAATGCATCTTCATCGCCAGAAAACGACTGAATAGTCATTACTGGACCAAATACTTCATGCTGGATAGCTTCATCGTGCTGATGTAGGCCAGAGAGGATCGTCGGCTCAAAATAGAAGCCTGGGCCAGATCCGGCGCGCCCGCCGGTCTCAATTTTTGCATGTGCCGGTAAACGCTCAATAAAGCCTTTCACTTGCTCGAGTTGATTCCGGCTATTCAAAGCGCCATACAATGCATCCTGAGCTTCTGGCGGCCCAAATTTAATACTCTTTGTTTTCTGTACCAGTTTTCCCAGGAATTCAGCGTAGATGGATTGTTCGACCAGAATACGCGTGGCCGCCGTGCAGTCCTGCCCGGCATTGAAAAAGCCAGCCGTGACAATCGTCGCAATCGCCTTGTCCATATCCGCATCGGCAAATACCACCGCGGGCGCCTTCCCGCCTAATTCCAGATGCGCCCGGGTCAGGTTCGCCGCTGCCGAGGCCGCAACCTGCAGACCTGCACGGACCGAACCGGTAATCGAAACCAGTGAGGCTTTCGGGTTTGAGACCACCAGAGAACCGGTACTGGCTTTGCCTAAAACCACGTTAAACGCCCCTCTCGGGAACAAGGGTGCCGCCAGTTCCGCCAACAGCAGCGTACTGACCGGCGTGGTATCGCTTGGCTTTAACACTACCGTGTTACCCGCCGCCAGTGCCGGCGCAATTTTCCATACCGCCATCATAAACGGGTAATTCCACGGCGTAACTTGCCCGACAATGCCCAGCGGTTCCCGGCGAATAGTTGAGGTAAATCCAGCGGAATATTCGCCTGCTGCCTTGCCTTCAAGACAACGTGCAGCCCCGGCAAAAAAACGGATGGCATCGCAGGATGCCGCGATCTCTTCCTTCTCAATAAAATGGCGAAGCTGACCGGTCTCCTGGCTCTGGGCATTGACCAGTCGCTCCACATTGCGTTCTATTTCGTCCGCAAGGCGCAATAACGCTATTTGTCGCTGGGCCGGTGTCGATTTTCTCCAGATGCTAAACGCCGCTTCAGCTGCAGAGTAGGCCTGCTCCACCTCTGCCGCGCTGGCATTAGGAGATAATGCGTACGTTTCACCGTCAACCGGACTCACCAGTTCGAAGGTCTCTTCGCTGCCACCTGCTACATATTGCCCATTAATAAAATGCTTCAGGGTTTTCATGCCTGTCTCCCACCCATTAAATACATAAATAATCTTATGTAATATATATATTGTAAAAACCTTTCAAATACGCAACATTGACACTATGATAAGCCTCGCATTTTTAACTTATTTTTTACATTATTCAGGGTGAGGCTTGCCACTGGTAGCTGACGCGGCGCGCTCAGCTCCAGAGGTTATCGGGACACACATCCGTCAGTGCGGCAGATTTTGCGCATGGGCATGTAAAATAACGCGGCCATTCTTACCTTCCTTGCCCAGCGGGCATGTGTTAGAAAGGGTCGTTGTTTCAGGGAATTGAGTGCAGAAAAGATTATGATTACTCACGCAGTCATATTTGCGCCTATCGGGCAGGTCAGTCGTTCAGACCAGATAGTGCAACGCCTTTCAAACGCTATTATCACGGGATTGTTGGAGCCGAAAGAACAGCTTCCCAACGAAACTGATTTGGCAAAGATGATGGGTGTCTCACATATCACTATCAGAGAAGCGCTAAACACGCTTCGGGCTAATAATCTTATCCATACTGTTCGTGGTCGTAATGGTGGCAGCTTCGTTTGCGAAAATATCGATGGCAAAAATAGCCCTCTGCATCCGTTCAAAGCGATCAGTACCGATTATCTTTCGGATCTGGGGGAAATGCATTGCGCCATCATTAGCCATAGCGCAAGACTTGCTTCCAGACGAATGACCGGCGCGGATATCGCCAAATTTCGCGAGTTTGTTGAGGTGCTTAGAAAGGCAAAATCACCTGAGCTGATGACCCAGGCCGATATGCGATGCCTGCTGGCGATAGCCGCCAGTTCACATTCGGCACGGCTGGCGAACCAGGAGCTTCAGGTGCAAGCTGAATGGGCATCGTTGGTGGCGATTCTCTATCGCACGGACAGCATTCATGCCGAAATTATCGCGCTTTATTCAGCGCTGGCCGATGCGCTGGCAGCCCACAACGAGGCGGAATCAGTACAGCTTGCCACGCGGATCATCGACACCTTTACCTATTACCTTATCGAAAAAAAGCTGAAATATAACTCGAACTGACAACCCGTGAAGGCAGGACAGACAATGAGCTCTTCGACATCCTTAAGCGCATTAATCCATAAAATTGATGATATTACCGTCTCTACCGTAGATTCTACCGTGGCGCTGGCGAGGAGCATCCATGAGGCGATTGCCGGAATACAGAAAGCTTCAGCCGAGGTTGTCCTCGATCCCTCTGTGAGATCCACCGTTCAAGGGCATATTAAGCGCACGCTCAATGACAACCATTACTGCTCTGGAGCCGGATTTGCCAGCCATATAGAGAGCACTACCACCACCAAAGAGTATTGGCTTTTGGAGTGGTGGTATAAGAAAGATAATGGTTTGAGCCAGGCTCACCTCGATTTGGATCAGGCCACGCAGCAACGACTGGATTTCAGAACCTTCGAGTGGTTTAAACATTCGCCACCGGCAGGGAAAGCTTATATCCACGGCCCGTACGTCGATTATATCTGCAATATCTCCTATACCCTGACTTCGGCAGTGCCGGTCTACTACAACGATCAGTTCCTTGGCGTCGCCGCCGTCGATCTGCTGGTCAGCCAAATCGAAGCCGAACTGCTCTCCTGCGCTCATCCTGACTACGTCATACTGACCAATCTGGAAAACAGGATTATCTTCTCCAGTTGGCCTCGCTTTCGCGTGGGGGAGTTACTGTCACCCGCCAACAGCACCGTGGTATATCAGAGCGACTACTTTATCCTTTATCACTATCAAAACTAAGGGCCCGAAGGCCCTTGTTTTAGTTATCCTGCCCCATATTGAGCTTATTGGCGTAAGCAATAGCATCATTTTCCGGCGCCGCAGAGCGCCCAAACGGTCGGGTCAGGAACATATAGATAAGCCCCGACCCAACGACAATCGCCAGTCCGAACAGCACTGTCCAACGGTCAATGAAGTCGCTGCTATCTGCCGGTTGAGCCAGCAACCAGATCCCACATAATCCATAGGCTAAGGCCAGTACGTTTACAATCACGCCCCAACCGCCAATGGTCCACTCCCCGGCCGGTTTCCAGCCCTTCAGACGCTGACGTAATGCAGCAAGCACGACCATCTGGAACGAGATATAGATACCGATTACGGCAAACGCGGTAATACGCGACAGGTTGTCTGGCTGGAAATAGACCCAAACGCAGATGATCACCGGCAGTAGGCAACTGACGACCATCGCATTATCCGGAACGCCGTTTTTCGAGATTTTGGACATCCATTCACTTCCCGGCAGCATTCTGTCGCGGGAGAAAGAAAAAATGAGACGACTTAACGCAGCCTGTAGAGACAAAATGCACGATAACATCGCCACAATCGCGACGATGATAAAGATAGTTGCGCCTGTTTCCCCCAAGGCTTCATTGAGAATGGCGGGGATTGGATCGGACGTTTTACCATTCACGATACTGACCAGATTCGGTGAAGCCAGCAGATAACCCATCACGGAAATGATGGCGGAAATCGCACCAAATACGATGCTTAAAATCATCGCGACCGGGATCTTTTTGCTCGGGTTCTGCACCTCTTCCGCTACGTTACCGCAGGCTTCAAAGCCAAAGAACATAAACAGCCCCATCAGCGCGGCGGACATAAACGCGGTGGAGTAGCTTCCGTCCTGAGCAAGCACGCCCATCGAGTCGAAGATGACGGAGAAAGGCTGAGAACGGTGAAAGATCAGCAGATAAATTCCCAGCGCAATCACGCTGACAATTTCACACCAGAAGCCAATTTTGGCGACCCTGGCCAGGTTTTTGGTCCCGGACATATTAACAGCCATCATCAACAGCAGTAGCAGGACAGATGTCAGCAACATGGTGGCAGGCGTTTGACCATAGTGGAACAGCGACTCAACAAACGTCGAGGTATATTCCGCAATTGACGTAATGGTGACCACCAGCGCCCACAGGTAAATCCAGGCGGCAATCCAGGCATATTTCTTGCCCCATAATCTTCTCGCCCAGGGATACAGTCCACCAGTTATCGGATACTGGGAAGCGACCTCACCAAACACCAACGCCACTAAAAGCTGGCCACATGCGACGATTAAGATCCACCATACTGCGGGCGGCCCCGCCAGCGTTACGGCCAGCGCAAACAGCGAATAGACGGCAGTGAGCGGCGAAAGGTAGGTAAAACCCAACGCGAAGTTAGAAATTAAACCGATTGAGCGATTGAACTGTTCTTTGCCATCTTTTTGAAAATTATCGTTTTTCTTATCAGGTGTCTGTTCCATATATCTTTCTCTTTTGTGGAATAGTCGCAGGGTTGAACAATTAATGTATAAAAGATATTAAGTTATATGTATAGTGATTTTGTCACGCATTTGTTAAAAATGATCGCGCATCACGTTAATGAAAAAGTAGAGATAAAACGGTAGAACGCGCTGGCGTTTAGCGGTATTTATGACCAACAGCTCTTCGCAGCCGCCATCTGTGGGCCACGCTGCCGGAAAAATATGCGCATCTGATTTAAGTTCGGGGCTAAGTAGCAATAATCGCTGCTGTTAAGCAACATTTTTGCAATATAATAGTGTGATGTTAAACGCTGAACCTGAGCAGGTGAATGATGGAAATTGATCTCGATAATCTGGTCTTTGATGGACTGGAAGAAGCGCAAGAGCGTAATGCTGAACGTCTGGAAGATGCAGATAAGAAAGCGCAGGAAATTATTGCTGATAATGACTGCGGCGACGCCTGCAAAATCTGATTTCCGAACCGGCGCAATGCCGGTTTTTTTATCGCCTGTTAACCCTTCCCATTTCAGCCCGTATACCGTAAAGCCTCAATCAATTTGGCAAAAGCGGCGGTGTGCTGCCTGCGGCTGGGGTAGTACATATAATAGCCCTGGAAAGGTTCGCACCAGTCCTCCAGCACTTTTTCCAGCGCACCGTCAGTCACCGCCTGTTCGACAGTGTCTTCCGGCACAAATGCCAGCCCCATCCCGGCAATCGCCGCGCTAATCCGCGGGGGGAGATTGTTAAAAATAAGCTGCCCTTCAACCCGCACGCGCAAATCTTGTCCGCCTTTGCTAAATTCCCAGGCATATAGCCCGCCCAACGTCGGCATGCGCATGTTGATGCAGTTATGGTTTTGCAGATCGTGTGGGGTGAGTGGTTTACCATGGCGGGCAAAATAAGCGGGTGAACCGACCACCACCATGCGCCAGTCCGGGCCAATTCTGACAGCAACCATATCTTTTGCCACCTGCTCGCCGAGACGAATACCCGCGTCATAACGGCCAGCCACAATATCCGTCAGGCTGTTGTCGAGGGTCATTTCCACTTTCACTTCAGGATAAGCCTGCAAAAAAGGCGCCAGCGCGGGCCAGACGGTCGATTGCAACGCATGTTCACCCAAAGTAAGGCGAATGTTACCCGCCACCCGCTGACGGATGTCGGTTAATGCCAGTAGTTCCGTTTCAATGTCATCAAAACGCGGACTGATACTGTTGATGAGCCGTTCTCCGGCTTCAGTCGGCGCGACGCTGCGCGTGGTGCGGGTAAGGAGTCGGACATCCAGCCGCTCTTCGAGTCCACGTATCGCATGGCTTAACGCTGACTGCGAGACCCCGAGCTTTGCCGCAGCCCGCGTAAAACTCCGCTCGCGGGCGACGATAATGAGATAATAAAGATCGTTAAAATTATCACGCAGCATGCTTGTCCCCAGCCCTTAACTTTATTGACCTATGGTACAGGTCATGAGGGTAATCACGTAGCGTTTGTGAACGTTCGCGCACATCACTCCTGATCTCCCCCCCTTCACTAATAACATTTTGTATATAGATAAGAATTTTTTCTTATTTTGTCTGAATCGTAAGTTATGGGAGCGTAAAAAGCACAAACCAAAAACTACAGGGATTTCATACAATGATGGCAACGAAAATTCACAGCGCTAAAAAAACACTTCTGGCACTCAGCGTGCTACTGGCCTCTGGCATTAGCGTTTCGCAGGCTCAGGCCGACCAATTGGCCGATATCAAAGCCGCAGGCGTAGTCAAAGTGGCGACATTCGACGCCAATCCGCCGTTCGGTTCAGTTGATGCAAAAACGCATAAGATTGTCGGCTACGACGTCGATTTTGCCGAAGCGCTGGCCAAATCCCTGGGGGTAAAACTGGAGTTGGTAGCCACCAATCCGGCCAACCGTATTCCGTTATTACAATCCGGTAAAGCCGATTTAATCGTAGCGGATATCACGATCACACCTGAGCGCGCACAGGTGATCGATTTCTCCGTGCCCTATTTTGTCACCGGCCAGCAGTTCCTTGTACCGGCAAAATCTCCGGACAAGCTCGATGAATACGGCAAAGCGCGAATCGGTGCGGTAAAAGGGACTACCGGTGAGCAGGCGTTACATCAGCGCTTCCCGCAGTCGCGCGTACTGGCCTATGACGATATTCCCCTGGCATTAACCGCATTACGCAACGGTAATGTGCAGGCCATCACCCAGGACAGCACAATTCTGGCGGGCTTGTTAAGCGGTGCGCCGGATAAAGCAGATTTCAAAATTTTGCCGGACCTGCTGAGTAAAGAAGAGATCGGCGTGGGGGTAAAAAAAGGCGAACCCGCGCTGTTAAAAGCCGTCAACGATGAACTCTTGAAGCTGGAGTCTACCGGTCAGGCGGCAAAAATTTATGATGTGTGGTTCGGCCCTGAAACCAAAAACCCGCAGCCCCGCGCCTTTAAAATAGAAGCCAAGTAATATGCTCTCAGCTCTTTTTCATCGTTCCGCAGCTTCGGCTGCGGATTCTACCCAATTGGGTCAGGCAAGCGTCAAACTGCACAATGTGCTTAAACAGTATGACGCTCATACCGTACTTAACGGTGTCAGCCTGGCAGTTGAACCTGGTGAAGTGGTGACCATTTTGGGTCCCTCTGGCTCTGGAAAATCCACTCTTATACGTCTTATCAACCAGCTTGAGTCGCTCAGCGGTGGCGAAATTTTCATTGATGGTAAACCAATTAGTCAGTTGCGCGGGGCGGCACTACGCCAGTTACGCAGCCGTATTGGTTTCGTATTTCAGCAATTCAATCTCTATTCGCATCTGACCGCGCTGCAAAACATTGCGCTGGCACTGGAATATGTTCACGGCTGGAACAAGGCGGAAGCAAAAGGCCGGGCACTCGAATTACTGGATCAAGTAGGACTGATCGAGAAAGCCGATGCCTATGCCGCTCAGTTATCCGGCGGGCAGCAACAGCGCGTTGCCATTGCCCGCGCACTGGCTTCATCGCCACAAATCATTTTGTTTGATGAACCCACCTCCGCGCTGGATCCAGAAATGATCGGCGAAGTGTTACAAGTGATGAAAAATCTGGCTCACAGCGGTATCACGATGATCGTCGTGACTCATGAAATGCACTTCGCCCGTGAGATTGCCGATCGTGTGGTATTCATTGATGGCGGCGATATACTGGAGGTCGCCTCGCCGGAGGATTTCTTCACCCGCCCACAACATCCCAGAACCCAGCGTTTCCTGAAAAAAGTGCTCGACCCGTTACACCAGGAGTTACCGTTATAATGCATCTAATGGACTGGCAGGGGGTGCTGAGCGGGCAACCTCTACAATGGATAATTTCCGGTTTTCTCACCACGCTATGGGTGACGCTGGCAGGCGTCGCGCTTGCCACTCTCTTTGCTCTCCTACTACTCGGCTTACGTTTGACAGGCAATCGCATTGCCACCGCGGTGGTCGGCATGTGGGTCTCAGTGTTTCGCAACACGCCTTTACTGGTGCAACTGATGTTCTGGTATTTCGCCGCATGGAATTGGCTACCCCGTGACGTGATTACCTTTATTAATGCTGAACACCCATGGTCAGTTCTGCCGGGTGACGTCTGGTGGTTAACGCCGGAGTTTCTTTGTTCTGCCTGGGGGCTGGGTGTTTTTACTTCAGCCTTTTTGGTCGAGGAGATTGCCTCTGGTTTGCAGGCGGTTTCTGCCGGACAACGCGAGGCGGCCATTGCTCAGGGCTTTTCCGCCTGGGCGGTTTTTCGTCACATTCTCCTTCCCCAAGGGCTGGCGAACGCATGGCAGCCGATCGTTGGGCAATATCTCAACCTGATGAAACTCTCCTCGCTTGCCAGCGGTATTGGATTTGCAGAGTTGACCTATCAGGTGCGGCAAATTGAGAGCTATAACGCGCATGCACTGGAAGCCTTTGCCGTTGGAACAGCCCTCTATCTGTTTATCGGCATCGTGCTAGGCATGCTGCTTACGCGTCTTGGTCCGAAATCTGCGTCAGGTAAACAGTTCAGGATAAGAACGCGTCCATTAAGTTTCAGGAGCATCCCACATGATCGCTAATATTTCGGTCATTACTGACAATCTGGACTATCTCCTGTGGGGACGCGTGACCGAAGGCCAACCCGGCGGCGTGCTACTTACTTTGCTGATGGCCATCGGCGCGGCATTGCTGGCACTGCCCGGGGGGATAGTTCTTGCCTGCTGCGCCTGGCGTTTTCCGGGCGCGGTTCGCAAAGGACTGTTTATCTGGGCCGAGTTTATTCGCGGCATTCCGTTAATCTTTGTGATTTTCTGGATGTGGTATTTGCTCCCCATGCTGACAGGAAGCGATCTGCCTGGCGCAGTTACCGTGACGTTAGCACTGGCATGGTTCACTGCCGCCTCGGTGATGCACTCGGTGTATGCCGGAATTAGCGCGTTACCTGGCGGGCAATATGAAGCGGCAGTAGTGCAGGGTTTTCGCCCATACCAGGCCCTGTGGCTTATTTTGTTGCCGCAAGTGCTGCGCAACACTATGCCGTCATTGACAGGGATTTTTATTGGACTACTGAAGGACACGTCGCTGGCGTTTATTGTCAATGTGCCAGAACTCACGACGGTTGCCGGTCAGGTTAATAGCCGGGTGCAAATCTATCCGGCAGCCATTTTTATCTTTACCGGACTGGTCTATTACCTGCTGTGCTTTAGCCTGGAAAAAATCACCCAGCGACGGTTCGCGCTAAAATGACCTCAAGGCTCAACATTCCACGAACTGGTGGTCTTCGTTGAGCCGATATTTCACGCCAGCCCGAATATTATTTTCGCCTTCAACCGCAAGCGCAAAACGCATTCTTTTGCCATCATGATAGGCCAGCGCCGCGCATCCGCCAGGACCGAGTATTATCGAATCGACATTGCCAGTACTGGCAACAACGGCGTTCTCTCCACTGGCAATAATATGGATATTATCTGCACAATTGGCGATTTTCGATTCCGCGCCGAAACAGGCTAGCTGGGTTAAATCACCGCTGCAGGCAATACGGTTTCTGTCACCCAGTGCACTGATGCGTACACGCATGCCGGTACTGGCGATACGCGTCCCGTCGCCCACGCTACTGATACGCGCTGAATTTCCCGCGACCGCAATTCGTCCGCGATCGCCTGAGCTGCCGATATGCGCGTTATAGCCTACGCTGCCTATACGTACGCTGTAACCTGCACTGGCAATCTGTGCGGCATAGCCGGCGCTGGCGATTTTAACGTTATCATCCGCACAGCCAAAGCTGACATTATCTTCCGCACTCGCCAGCGGCCTACCTGTTTCCCCCACCGTTTGCACGCGGGAAATATTTCCCATCGCCCGGATATCCTGCCGGACAAAACTCTCCTCTTCCCGCCATTTTGACCAACCATATTCCACCAGACTATTTGCCCAGTCGATGTACCCTTCCCGCTGGAGCGCACGATGTACATCGGCATAACTTCCCCCGGCGGGAAAAGTACGTAGAAACCAGCGATACATTACGGGCCCAACGCGCCAGGCCCGTAAGTCATCACGCGTAATCATCATCGCTTAATGCCGGTGATAGCCATCCACCATGCACTTGAAGGTTTCGCCCGGCGTGCGCCCCGTAGTGCAAAGATACAGATGCCCAAAAATGAAAAACAGACTGACTATTGCCAACGCAAAGTGCGCCTGTAACAACCAGTAACGCACGCCCGGGAACAGATCGCCGACTACCGCCGGATAGAGCGATAACAGACCCGATATCAATAACAGCGGCAGCAAACCATACATCACGCCAACATAGGCCGCCTGCTGTAGCGGATTGAATTTCGAACGTGGCGATGCCGGGAATGGATGTGACTCTCCCTGCATAATGCCAAACAGGTAAAAACGCGTTTGTCTTTGCGCTCGTCCGATCCAACCCTGGCGCTGAATAATATAGTGATGTCCGTTGCCGCCAATCAGGTTGATCAGGACAAAACCAATCCAACAGGCGAGCAGCAAAAAGCCACAGACCTCGTGTACGGTAAGCAGGCTTTTCATCACCGACGCGCTGACGGCCGAGAAGTGATTGACGAGTCCACTCACCAGAAGAAGCAGAAACAGCAGCGCATTCGACCAGTGCCACAAACGAACGGCCTTCGAGTATAAGTAGACCTTCTCACCGTGCCCTGCCGACGCTTTATGCGCGGCACGAAAGCGCAGCATGGCGTGTAGCGCCAGCACCAGCCACATTCCCACCAGCATTAATCCGGCGATGACCAACCACACAGGCCAGTAGTCAGGTGAAAACATAGGGACATATTGCGCAAGCTGGGCGTGAAACTGTTCGGCATTCTGCGACGCGTTCATACATTTTCCTTTTTAATCAAATGTTGACCGAACCGACGATACAGATGGGGTTTCCCGGCGCCTGCAAGTTGATACTCGTAATACTTGTTTTCCCGCAGCCAGGTCTGAATCTCCGGGCTATCTTCACGACCAAAAATCAGCGCGTGTTCCGGGCAGGCGTTAACACAGATCGGAGGGAAACCTTTCGCCAGACGTGATTCAGCGCAAAAGTCGCATTTATCAGCCACTTTGGTGCGCGGATTGAGATAGCGTACCTGATAAGGGCACGCGCCTATGCAGTAACTGCAGCCGATACACGAAGACGTATCTACCCGCACAATGCCATTCTCATCTCGCCAGGAGGCGCCGGTTGGACAGACCTCGATACAGGGCGCATCATCACAATGCTGGCAGGACTGACGAAAATAGTGATACAGCGTTTCGTTGTCGTTATCCGAAACCGGAATATGCGCTATCGACAAACGGCTGCCCTGGTCAGGAACATGATTGGTTTTCCTGCATGCGCGGGCGCAAATATTACAGCCGTTACACAGAGATTCGTCGTGGATCATGACATAACGAACGCCTTTAGTGCTCCTGGGACTTGCTAACAAACTTTGACCTGGGCCGGTAAAAAAAATCACCGTCCCCATGCCAATGACAAATTTACGTCGGGTGAAGGACATCGGGTTATCCTCTAATGCTGTGACAGTGGTCGTCCACACATTCCATGACATCAACCTGAAGAATTCAGGGGTTCTGATACTGCTCAACCTCAAACCATTCGCACAGGCCGTACGCTTTGCCATAACTCATAAAACGTTCGCTAAACAAATAAGGCTCCGCATTTGACGATTCCACAGTGCGTATATCTGCGTAATCCGGGTGCGTTTCCATTGCCGAGAGCGCCGCTGCAACCTGCTGAGATTCAAAGCTATACGGCGGTTGCGTCAACATCGCGACCTTATAGGGACGCGGATACGTTTGACAGTCGAAGCGTACCGCCTCGGCAATCGCGCGACAGATGTCGTTTTCCACCACCTGCACACACATGCTGGCGTAGTTTGCCGTCATGGTTTGCGTTGAAAAGAAATATGCCTCTTCAGCGCCGTGCACACAGGTAATATCCGCCCCATTCGCACCGTGACACAGGGTATCCAGCAACACGGTAAGGTCGGTTTCAGGAACCGAATACGGTGGCTGCAGGAAGGCACTGCGTGCCACCAATTGACCCGCTGCTGAATGCTGGCGGATAAACTCCGCCACTATCGACTCCGGGCTGGCAGGTTCCTGAACCTGCGTCGCGTTCACCTGTTCTGCAGGCAGCTGTAGCGCCTGCAGCCAGTGTCTCTTTTGGCTATCTACCTCATCAGGAAACGCCTCAATGGGTGCCTGAACGTTGCTCACGTTAGTCATCTCGCGTTCCTTACGCTGGCAACAGATCTTGTGCCGCCAGATCGGCTGCCACATCCTCAAGTCCTAGTCGATTCAGCGTTTCGCGCGTAGGGCAGCCCAGCTCCGGATCCCAGCCCATTTCCTGATAGAACATCGTCAGTGACAGGCGCATGTCCTCCCGGTCCATCTTGTCGGTCCCCTCGGTGAAGACCGGGATCTTCGGATCTTTATCAAACACCCAGGAGCAGATGAGATCATGCTCATTGCGCATATCTTTGGTTTGCATCAGTTTGACCGTATAGGCGCGATGCAGGGTAAAGATACGTTCAGCGGCCAGATCCAGACTCGCCTGCGTGGTTTCATCGCCAGTAACTGCCTGGAAGAATTTCGCTTCCAGATCCAAATCTCCGCGATAATTACGGCTCTTGAGCGGCGAAACCGTCATCGGCCAGACCCAGTTGCATAGCGTGACCGCGTTATGCAAACAGACTTTCAGCAACGTCCATTTGGCATATTTGATCTTCGCGGCATTGATCGGGGTGTAGTTTTTGGTTTCGTCGTATGCATCCTGCGAACCAAACAGTTCGCCCGCCACTTCGCGCTGTAATTTCAGCGGCAAACCGGAACCGATGAAGTTAATATGGGTATGCGTCATGCAGTCACGGTTAAACATACAGTTGGTGATCGCCCCAACCTGTGCTGAAGCCTCGTTAGCGTGGTGGACAGGAAAACCAAACGGCGACCACAGTTTGTTTTTGGCATAACCCCAGTACTCTTCGCCCAAATCCCAGCGTTCAGCAATGGCATATGATCCGTCTGCAAGGTGGCTGAGTTCCCCCACGCGATGCGCCAGCCGATAGTAAAAATCCTTAATAAAATTAGGATCGCCCGCTTCCAGTTGATCCCAGCGGATCTCCGCGTACTCTTCCGCCGGCAGTACGCGCTTAAAAACGCCTTTTGAGTAGCAATAAGTAAAATCACGGTGCAACTGCCCGTAGTTACACCAGATGCCATAATCGTCGAACAGGTTCAGACCAATCAGGTTTCCCACCACCCGCCCATCGTCTTTATCGTCAAAATCTTTCGGGCCATTGGGGAAAATGGTGGTGTGCACAAAGTTCGCCACGCAGGTGTTGCCACCGGTACTCGGTACGCCAAAATCTTTCACCCGCGGGACATTGAGCTGTGACATACAACGAATGGGGCATGAATGGCAGCCGCTCATTTTTACCGTGTATTTCTCAGCGGCAGGTCCGAGATCGAACACGGATTTATAGGTACGGAAACCGACGGTATTCTGGTTGCCCGGCGGGATTTCACCCGTTTCGATTGGCCCTCCTTCCGCCGCTCCCCAGAACAGTCCCTTGCGGGCCGTCCAGCGCGAGTTTGGCGAAGAGTATTCTGCCCAAGCCTGCGGGGTGCTTGGTACAACGTGGTTGTTGTTGGCGCCGATAAGCTCGGTCATCATATAGTCATTGAGCCGCTTCATCTCTTTGCGGTCGGCGATATTGACCCCTTTGGTCCCTTCTACCGCAATAGCCTTCAGATTTTTCGAGCCCATCACCGCGCCAGTACCGGCGCCGCCGCTGTGGTTGCGGCTGTTGATCATGCAGGAGAGCGGTACCAGATTTTCCCCCGCCTGGCCAATCGCGGCGACGCAAGTCTCAGGGCTGGTAATGCGGCAAATCTCTTCGGTTGTGGCGCGCGTGCCCTTGCCCCACAGGAAATCGGCTTTTTCGATGCTGACCTTATCGTCTTTAATATTGATCCAAACAGGTGACGCGGACTTACCTTCGATAATAATGGCGTCATAACCGGCAAATTTCATCTGTGCGGCGAAGAAACCGCCCATGTGGGCATCTACGACTAAATTACCTTTGGTAAATGATGACAAGGAGGTGATATTGACGCGGGAGCTACAGGGTGCGCCCGAGCCGGTTAATGGCCCGGTGGCGAAAACCAGTTTATTCCCTTCATCAAAAGGCATGGTGCCTGGCGGGACTTCGTCGTACATAATTTTATACCCAAAGCCCATCCCACCGATAAATTTCTTAAATTTACTGGAATCTTCATGGGTGATATTACCCGTGGTGAGATTGATCCGTAAAATATTACCTGTCCAACCATTAGCCATCATGTTTTCCTTTGCAAGAAGGTTTAATAGATATACCCGTCAGGCAGCTTTTTTATTCAAAACCGCGCTATTTTTGGCAATTAATGACGCGTATCAGGCATGCCTGCCCTCTATCAAACGGTAATATCTTTCCACTCGATAATTTTTAATGCCCCAGTAGGACAAGCATTGGCGCATTCCCCGCATAACACACATTTTGAGGATTTTTTCGTTTCCGTGTTAACGGTCGCCATCATCCACGGGCAGGCTGTGGTACAAGCGCTACAACCAATGCAACGTTTGTGGTCTACGGCAATACAGCCGTCTTCCTGCTTCCAGGTAATGGCGCCAATTGGGCAGACCTTCATGCATTGCGGATCTTTGCATTGGCGGCAGGTATCCGCGGTATAGTTTAAATCACCATACAGTCCGCCACCGGACCCGACGCCATCATCGCCAAAGAAGTAATTACGATGAATTTTGATGCGGGAAAAGAAGGTGCCAACGGCCCCATCGTTATAATTGGTACAGGAAATCTCGCAGCGATGACAACCGGTACAGCGTGCTCGCTGCGTTACCAGCACCCCTTTCGGCGTATTGATAAGGCCAACTGTACCGCTGTCGATATCTTCCTGCTTACAACCAAAAAGTGATAACAACGCGGGTGCAATGGTCAGTCCTGCCAGACCCTTTCCGGATATACGTAAAAATTCCAGCCGCGTTAAACCACAATCTAAAAATGGACGATCAACCTGGTTCATTTATTTCGCATCCTCTTCGCAAACGCAGTAGCAGCAACACATCCAGGCTAATTTTTGCACGCAGATCGGCCGATTCGGCCATTAATGTTGCCAACAACACGTGAATATTTGCCCTAACCTGATCGTATAAATGACGGTGGTTAAACTGAATGAATCTAATCCTTTAGGGTTAGGCACAAAGATAATGTGGTTATTTAGGGATCGTCGTTTTGATCGTCATCAATTAAAAAACGGAAGAGAAATAATTAATGCGGAGTGAGATTTATTATCATTAAGATAAGTTGAAATAACATTTCATATGGCGTGCAAATATTTGTGACTCTACTCGCATATATATTTTTATATATCAATCGATATACAGCAAAATATACAGCGGTGTGTTTCTTTAATTGCAGTCCTGAATTATATATATTGATAGAATAACGTGACGAGAATAAGAGGATGGCGCAAGAAACTACCCTCCTCTTTTGATGGATTATCCGGCCAATGCTTTAATAACGGTCTCAATGGCTTGTTTTTCTAGCTCAGTGCGCTTTACACGCTGGTTGGCGAGGGTGGTTCTCAGCACACCAGCAATGACGATATGCTTTGGCTCTTGTCCCAGATCGCGCATTTCCAGTACTACTTTACCGACTACTCTGCACATTTCACGGTACAACTCGTCGTCTTTGGTCTGATTTCCCATATTTGCCCGCTCGTCATTAACTCAAACCAACAGCATATATCACTCTGGCTAATTAGACAAAATTCAATGAAAATCAAACAAATGTCATAAATCTACTGGATCCGCTGTAGTCGGTTTACCAACTCAGCAAGGCTCCGCGCCTGCATTTTTTCCATCACCCGCGCGCGATGAACTTCAACCGTACGCACCGCAATATTCATGGCGTCAGCAATTTCCCGATTCATTAACCCTTTTGCTACCAGTTGCGCCAACTCTCGTTCCTTTGGCGTGAGCATCTGATAGCAGGCCACGATCTCTTGTCGCGAGAAGGCGGCGTGAGAAATCTGCAACGCATGCTCTAACGCCGCCTGAAGCGGCTCGGCGGACACCGGCTTTTGCAAAAAATCGACCGCGCCACGTTTCATTTGTTCAACCGCCATCGGCACATCGCCATGCCCGGTGAGGAACACCACTGCCAACGAACTTTCTCGTTGGCGCATCGCTTCATGCACAGCGTGCCCATCCATTACCGGCATACGCATATCCAGCAACAGTACGCCGACCTGATACAGGTTTGCCTCAGCGAGGAATGTTTCGCCTTGCTCCCAACAACATACCTCGTATCCCAGGCTTTCCAGTAAAAACGCACAGGCCTGAGTGACGGCAATGTCGTCATCCAGCAGATGAATTATTGCCACTACGGCCTCCCTCCCGGTTTTGCTTAAAATGTAATGTCACCACCACGCCCGCTTTTTCATCAGGAGCCTGATGATTTTTGATCCCAATCTCTCCATTCGCGTAACGCACCAGCCGCTGACAAATGGCTAATCCCAGCCCCATGCCCTCTTTACGGGTGGTCATAAACGGCTGAAAAGCCTGGTACAACTGTGCCTCATCAATACCGCCAGCGTTATCTTGCACCCAAATACGCACATCACCATCCTCACGCTGGGCGCTGAACCACACCGTGGTTGCCCCTGCCTGGGCCGCATTAAGCACCAGATTGGCCAGCACCTGCTCAAGCAGAACGCTCGGCAGCGTTAGCGTTAACGTCTTATTTACCTGAGCTTGCAGCGCTACCGCCGGAAATTGCTGGGGCATACGCAATAATTGCCAGACGTGATGAATAGCATCATGCACGTTGACGGCTCGCCAGTCATCGGTCATCACCGGATTACCCTGCGCCTGACTGACCCACTGGCGCAGATTGTGCAATGTGTCAGCCCCCCGCTGCGCCTGGGCATCAATGTTCTCCAGCGCAGGTAACAACGGATGCTGCTTATCCTGACCGCGTAGGCGGATCAAACAGCCCTGCGCATAATGGCGGATAGCCGACAGCGGCTGATTGAGTTCGTGGGCAAACCCGGAGGTCATCTCACCAAGCACACTCATTTGGCGAGCGGTTTCCAGCGCCTGTTCTTGTTTGCGCAGCAGAATGCTGTTCCGCTCCAGTTGCCTGCCGCGACGACGAACCAGCAGCATCACCCAGATATAATTGAGCGTCAGCAGCAACAGCACAACGGCCACAGCCCCCATAGCGAGCCGGTGCTGGATAAACCAACTTTTGACGTCCAGCCAAAGCTGGCGCTGCTGCGGATGCTGGCGGACATCACGCAGCAACGCTTCTACCTCGCGTGTTGAGGCAGGCGCTCCCCAGCGAAACGTTGCATTCTGCGGCGCATTGAACAGCACCCGTGTGACGCGATCGGCCAACTCGTCGCTCACTGCAGGCAGTGCCGCAAACGACCAGTCAGGATACAGTGGCGTACTGGTTAAACAGGGAATCGAGGTTGGATGGTTGAGTACAGCCCTAAAGTCCGTTTTATGAATGAGCCCTTCCTCATCCATGTTTTCCAGCAGACACACCGGCACAATCACCGCCTGCACGGCTTTTTCGCGTAATAGATAGAGTAAGGCATCGGCAGGAAAACCGGTAAACATCAGGCGTAAATCGCGCTCCGGGCGCAGACCAGCATCGCTAAGTGCTTTATACCCCAACAAATAGCCGCCAAAAGCCTGAGCATCAATGGCGCCAACCGTTTTACCGATCAGATCATGCGCGGAAGCGATCCCACTATCGCGCCTGACGAGAATCGCGCTGCCAATCACGTTACTGGCGGCTTTGCCTCCACGGGTAGAACGTAACGACGCCAGCCAGCGTAACGCAGAACGGCTGTTTAGCTGTACAAACTGCGCCGGATTGGTGACCACAAACTGTACCGTGCCACGATTCACTGCCTCCTGCATCTGCCGTAGGTCCAACGGTTGTATATGAAACTGCTCACCGGGAATTTGCTGATTCAACAGGGTTTCCAACGGCTGCCAGTGCTGACGTGTGGAGATCTCCCCACGCATTGCCAACACGCCAATGTTCCATGTCTGCGCCGCAACCGTGCCGCTTAGCATCCACAGCGACGCCAGCACCGTCAGGCATCTTACTACGTTGCGTCCCACTCAATTATCCCTGTCAATTATGTTGTTTTAGATCAACAACAAGCCGGGTATGTGGTTAACCACAATAGAGTACCCCCCGTCACGATTTTTACACTGTAAATCATTGGAATTCTTTATTCATCACACTCAAATCAACGGCGTGACCAATGTTTCGTTGTTGAACCGTGACGGGAGAAAATATGGACAGCAGTAAACGGCAGTTTCTCCAGCAACTGGGCGTCCTGACCGCTGGCGCTTCACTGGTTCCGCTGGCTCAGGCGCAATTCCCCTTCTCGCCTGAACGCCATGAAGGCTCACTCAAGCATCGCTACGCCATGCTGATTGACCTGCGACGCTGTATTGGCTGCCAGGCCTGTACCGTCAGTTGCGCCATTGAGAACCAGACGCCGCAGGGGGATTTCAGAACCCTCGTTAACCAGTATCAGGTGCAGTTGACAGGCCAGCAAAGCGTCACCAACGTCCTGCTGCCGCGCCTGTGCAACCATTGCGATAATCCACCTTGCGTACCCGTTTGTCCGGTGCAGGCCACCTTCCAACGCGAAGACGGCATCGTAGTCGTCGACAACACCCGCTGCGTGGGTTGCGCTTACTGCGTGCAGGCCTGTCCATATGATGCGCGGTTCATCAACCACGAAACGCAAACCGCCGATAAATGCACTTTTTGCGTACACCGCCTGGAAGCGGGCCTGCTCCCGGCCTGCGTAGAATCCTGCGTCGGCGGCGCACGTATCATTGGCGATATCAAAGATCCGCACAGCCGGATTTCTCAAATGCTGCACGAACACCATGAGGCCATCAAGGTGCTGAAACCCGAAAGCGGAACATCACCGCACGTGTTTTATCTGGGTCTGGATGAAGCGTTTGTCACCCCGTTAATGGGACGTGCTCAACCCGCTCTCTGGCAGGAGGTTTAAATGAACCATTCACTGATTATCGAAGAGGTTCTGGCCCATCCACAGCATGTAAGCTGGTTACCCTGGGCCGTACAGTATTTCTTTTTCATCGGTATTGCCGCCTGCGCCGCGCTGTTCGCCTGCGTGCTGCACTGGCGTAAACAGAAGACGGCAGAACTGGAAAACCTGACGCTGTTAATCGCCCTGACCTGTGCAATAACCGCCCCGTTGGCGCTGACCGCTGATTTACACCAAACCGCCCGCGTCTGGCATTTTTATGCTTATCCGACGCCATGGTCCTGGATGCCATGGGGCGCACTGTTTTTACCGCTGTTTACCGGCTTCCTGGGCCTGTGGTTTCTGGCACAGCACGTTAAGCAGTTAACACTTAAAAGTTACAGTGTAACTAAATGGTTGGCCGTCGGTAGCGCCTTGTCTGCTATCGGACTACTGGTTTACACCGGTCGCGAAGTGTCGGTGGTGCAGGCGCGTCCCGTCTGGTTCAGCTACGCCTTTCCGGTTGCAATGTTCCTCAGCGCGCTGCAAACGTTCCTCGCCTTGCTCATCGCTGCAACAAAAAGTGAAGGATCTTTGCTGCGCAAACTGGCGTGGGGACAAATTGTCGCCTTGAGCGCGCTGGCTATCGTGGTGGCAATTTGGGTGAGCAGTAATACGCTATCCGGTTCAGCAATCCGCCAGTGGCTGGATGTCGCCTCTTCGGCACGGCACTACGCCATCGGCTGGGTTGCGCTATGGCTTATCTCGCTTGGCCTTTGCGGGCTGGTGCTGCGTTTTCCATTATCGCGGCCGCTGCACATATTACTGGCGTTTAGCGCCATGGCGTTGTGCTGGCTGATGCGCTGGACGTTACTCATCCAGGTACAGACCGTACCGAAATTTAACGCCCAGTTTAATCCTTACACCCTGCCCGGCGGTACCGATGGCTGGCTGGCCATTGTGGGCACCTTCGGCCTGTGGATAGCACTGATTATTATTGTTCGTGAAGCCCTGAACGCGATCGCAAGGAGAATGCAACATGGCTAATTTAACCCGTCGTCAGTGGCTTAAAGTCGGTCTTGCTGTAGGTGGCATGGTGACGTTTGGTCTGAGTTATCGGGATGTAGCAAAGCGCGCGCTGGACGGCTTGCTGGACGGTACCTCCGGCAAAATTACTCGAGATCGCATCTTTGGTAATGCGCTCATCCCCGAAGCCAATGCCCGGCCGCAATGGCAGCAGAATCCACAGCAGGTGATCTCGATGACGCAATGTTTTGGTTGCTGGACACAATGCGGTGTGCGAGTCCGGGTTGATAGTGAACAAGGCAAAGTGCTGCGCATTGCCGGTAACCCCTATCATCCATTATCTCACGAGCACCCTATTGACGCCTCTGTCCCCTTTGCCACGGCAATGGCGAAACTGGCGGGCGAGTCGGGTCTGGATGCGCGCTCCACCGCCTGCGCTCGTGGCGCAACATTACTTGAAGGTTTGTACAGTCCACTGCGCATTCTGCAGCCCATGAAACGCGTTGGCAAACGCGGTGAGGGAAAATGGCAGCGCATCAGCTTCGAACAATTGATCAAAGAAGTGGTGGAAGGCGGCGATCTGTTTGGTGAGGGCCATGTTGACGGCCTGCGGGCTATTCACGATCCCCATACACCGCTTGATGCCAGACATCCCAGCTTTGGGCCAAAATCCAATCAGTTGCTGGTCACCAATACCAGCGATGAAGGACGTGATACGTTTTTACGTCGCTTCGCGCTGAACAGTTTCGGCAGTAAAAACTTCGGCGCACATGGCGCTTACTGCGGCCTGGCCTATCGAGCCGGTTCTGGTGCGCTAATGGGGGATCTGGATAAAAACACCCACGTGAAACCCGATTGGGATAATGTCGAGTTCGCGCTGTTTATGGGAACCTCTCCAGCGCAATCCGGTAACCCGTTTAAGCGCCAGGCTCGCCAGCTCGCCAGCGCCCGTTTACGCGACGACTTCCGCTATGTGGTGGTAGCGCCAGCCCTGCCATTAACCACGGTACTGGCTGACGATCGCGGCCACTGGCAGCCCGTGCGTCCGGGAAGCGACTCCGCGCTGGCGATGGGTATGATCCGCTGGATAATCGAAAAACAACGCTATAACGCCGATTATCTCGCCATTCCTGGCGTGCAGGCCATGCAGCAGGCCGGAGAAAAAAGCTGGAGCAACGCCACGCATCTGGTGATTACCGATGAGATCCCAAATCTTGCCGGACAGCATTTAACCCTCGCGCATCTGAACGCAAACGCCGCCCAGGAGCCGGTGGTCGTTAACGAAGCCGGAGAAATCGTCGCCGCCAGCGGTTGCCCACGCGCGCAGTTGTTTATCACCCGCGTGGTGACGCTGGCAGACGGCCAGACGGTGACGGTAAAAAGCAGCCTCCAGTGCCTGAAAGAATCCGCCGAAAAACTAACGCTGGCGCAATACAGCCAGCAGTGCGGTGTGTCTGAAGCAGACATTGGCGCACTGGCCGACGCGTTTACCCGTCACGGACGTAAAGCGGCGGTGATCGCCCACGGCGGAATGATGGCAGGTAATGGATTTTATAACGCCTGGTCGGTGATGATGCTCAATGCGCTGATTGGCAACCTGAGTCTTGAAGGCGGCGTGTTTGTCGGCGGCGGTAAGTTCAATGGCGCCACCGATGGACCACGCTACAACATGGACAGTTTCGCCGGGAAGATTAAACCAAAGGGATTAAGCATCGCACGCAGTAAAACCGCGTATGAGTCTTCCGAAGAGTATCGCAATAAAGTGGCCGCCGGCCAATCACCCTTCCCGGCAAAAGCCCCGTGGTATCCGTTTGTGGCCGGTCAACTTACTGAGCTTCTTGTCTCTGCACTCGAAGGCTACCCTTATCCGCTAAAAGCCTGGATCTCCAACATGACCAACCCGTTTTATGGCATCGCAGGGTTGCGCGGAGTGGCGGAGGAGAAGCTTAAAGATCCTGCGCGTTTGCCGCTATTTATCGCCATTGATGCCTTTATGAACGAAACCACGGCGCTGGCAGATTACATCGTGCCGGATACCCATAACTTTGAAAGCTGGGGATTCAGCGCCCCGTGGGCGGGTGTCGCCAGCAAAGCTACCACCGCTCGCTGGCCCGTGGTCAGAGCCGCAACCAGCAGTACCGCTGACGGTCAACCGGCTTCAATGGAATCTTTCTGTATTGCGGTAGCGAAACGCATTGGTTTGCCTGGTTTTGGTGATAATGCGATTACCGACCCGCAAGGCAATCAGCATCCGTTAAATCGAGCGGAAGATTATTATCTGCGCCTCGCCGCCAATATTGCGTTTATGGGCAAAGCACCGGTCCCGGAGGCTCAGCCGGAAGACATTGCCTTGACTGGGGTGCAACGGATCATGCCGGTGATAACGCAAACGCTGAAAGCCGATGAAGCCAGCCGGGTGGCATTTGTGTATTCACGCGGTGGGCGTTTCGCTCCAGCCAGCAGTGGCCGGGTGGAGAATCGCGTCGGCAATGCGTGGGAAAAACCGCTGCAAATCTGGAATGCGAATGTCGCCGCGCACCGCCATGCGATTACTGGCGAGCGCTACAGCGGCTGCCCGGCCTGGTATCCTTCGCGCCTGTCAGACGGACGTGCGGTCGAGGAGTTGTTCCCGGAACAAGAATGGCCGCTGAAATTGATCTCCTTTAAATCCAATACCATGTCCAGCGCCACGGCGGTCATCCCACGCCTGCATCATCTGAAGCCGGTTAATCTGGTGGCGCTCAACCCGCAGGACGGTAAGCGGTACGGCTTAGCACATGGCGATACGGTACGTATCACTACGCCTGGCGGTCAGGTACAGGCGCAAATAAGCCTGCTTCATGGCGTTATGCCGGGAGTTATCGCCATTGAACATGGCTATGGACATAAAGAAATGGGCGCAGCGCAGCATACACTCGACGGCGAGCCGATGCCATTTGACGCGCAGATAAGGTCGGGAATTAATCTTAACGATCTTGGCTTTGCGGATCCTACCCGGCAGGTAACCAATACCTGGCTTGACTGGGTGTCGGGTGCGGCGGTACGCCAGGGGCTGCCAGCAAGAATTGAGCGAGTGTAACTTTCGCGTAGGGTGGCAACGCTAACGCGTTTTATCCGGCCTACTGGACGTTGTAGGCCGGATAAGGCAAAAAGTGGATCAGTTATTTACCGGGATCACCGCGCCTTTGTATTTCGTGCGGATCCAGTCCTGAATCTCTTTTGAATGCAGTACGTCTACCAGCGCCACAATATCCTTTTTCTTCTCATCGCCACGATGTACGGTAATGATGTTGGCATACGGGTTGTTTTCACCGCTTTCGACGGCAATCGGATCTTTCACCGGATCCAGCCCCGCATCGATAGCATAGTTCGCGTTAATCACCACCGCATCGCCTTCGTCGTTATTGTACATCTGCGGTAACAGCGCCGCTTCCACGTTAGGCAGGAACTTCAGTTTTTTCGGGTTTTCCACGATGTCGCTAATGCGCGCGGTAACTTTATCCACCCCCGGCTTCAGCTTGATCACGCCCTCTTTTTCGAAAATCGACAGAATACGGCCTTCCTCAGATACCGCATCGCGCATGATCACCTTACCACCTTCCGGCAGATCTTTAAGTGATTTCACCTTCTTCGAATAGATACCAATCGGCTCAATGTGAATCGCTCCGGCGCTGACGAAGTCGTAGGTTTTATCGCCTGCATGATCTTTAATCACGCTGTTCAGATACGGAATATGCTGGAAGTAGTTAGCGTCAATCTCACGGCCAGCCAGCGCGGTATTCGGCAGGATATAATCCTGGAACGGTTTAATTTCCAGGTCGATCCCCTGCTTTGCCAGAATCGGTTTGGCCTGCTCAAGGATCTCCGCATGCGGTACGTTTGATGCGCCAACGGTTAGCGTATCAGCCCAGGAGGCGAAACTCAGGGCGCTTAAGGTTGCTGCGGCGAGTAATGTCAGTGATTTTTTCATGATAATGGTTTCCGTATTTTATTAGCGTTTATCTAACAGAGAGGTGATCACATCGCCGCAAAGCTGGATGATGAAGACGATGAGCAGAATCGTCACCGTCGCCACCAGCGTGACGTCGCTGTGGTTGCGCTGGAATCCTTCCAGATAGGCCAAATTCCCTAAACCCCCGGCACCAATGACTCCCGCCATCGCGCTGTAGCTGACCAGCGCAATCAGCGTCACGGTGATCCCGGACACCAGAGCGGGAGAAGATTCCGGCAGTAAAACCCGAAAAATAAGCGTACTCAGACGCGCGCCCATCGAACGTGTCGCTTCAATAACGCCTTTATCGACTTCACGCAGGGCAATTTCGACCAGACGCGCATAAAACGGCGCGGCCCCCACGATCAGCGCAGGCAATGCAGCATTGGCGCCGAGAATGGTGCCAACCATCGCTTTGGTAAACGGGATCAGTAGCACGATCAAAATGATGAACGGGATCGAACGGAAGATATTCACCACCAGCGAAATCGCGCTATACACGGCGCGGTTTTGGAACAATGCACCGCGTGCGGTCAGAAACAGCGCCAGGCCAAGGGCGACGCCAAGAACAAAGGTCGCCACGCCAGAAAGCGCTGTCATATAGAGCGTTTCCTGCGTTGCTGCGAATAATTGATCCCATTTCAGATGGGGGAACAGTTCTTCAGCCATGTTGAATCACCTCACCTTCAATGTCGCTATGGCGCAGGTCGGCCAGAATATTGCTCAGTTGCTCTCCGGTAGCCACAACGTGCACCCATAGCTGACCAAACACGCCGTGTGCGGTTTGCGTCATCTTGCCGTGCAAAATGTTAAACGGCAGGCCGTAGCGCAGGGTCAATTCTCCGACCACAGGACGGTGGGTGCGTTGCCCGGTAAACGTTAGCTTGATCACCACGCCGCCCAGTTCGCTTGCCAGTTGTGGGTTGAACTCGTCTTCTTCGGCGTATTGGCTCACCTGACGAACGAATTGTCGGGTAATCGGCTGCTGCGGATGGGTAAAGACGCTGAGCACGTCACCTTCTTCAACGACTTTGCCGTTCTCCATCACCGCCACACGGTCGCAAATTTTGCGAACCACGTGCATTTCATGGGTGATCAACACAATGGTTAATTTGAAGCGACGATTAATATCGAGCAGTAAATCAAGGATCTGATCGGTGGTTTGCGGATCCAGCGCGGAGGTGGCTTCGTCGCACAGCAGTACGTCAGGGTTGTTCGCCAGTGCGCGGGCAATGCCCACCCGCTGTTTTTGTCCGCCGCTGAGCTGGGACGGATAAGCATTCTCGCGACCACTCAACCCAACCAGCGTAATCAGTTCGGCAACCCGCGCTTTGATGGACGCCTTTGGCGCCCCCGCGATTTGCATAGAGAAAGCAATATTTTCGCTAACCGTGCGCGACCACAGTAAGTTGAAATGCTGGAACACCATACTGATTTTCAGTCGCGCCTGGCGCAGAGATTCTCCGCGGGCGGCAGAGATATCGTGGCCGTTAATCGTCACACTGCCCGAGGTCGGCTTTTCCAGACCATTAAGCAAGCGAATTAAGGTGCTCTTACCCGCCCCACTGTAACCAATAATTCCGTAAATCTGCCCCTGCTCAACCGTCAGATTGACGTTATCGACAGCGGTAATAGCAAGCCTGCCTGGCGTAAACACTTTTGAAATATTTTTCAGGACAATCATGTCGTTTGGATATCCGCTGCTGTTTTTAGTTATCCTGCTAGCGCCCTTGGCTGTTTAGCAGTATGGATGTCCAAACGAGTGTAATGAGTGAAATTGGCTTTTAGAATGAATTAAAACGTATTTGATATAATTTTTAGGAATATGTTCTCAACATTGAAAACACCCGTATAAATCTGCTTATTCGGGACGGCAAGCGCGGTTTGTTGCGCAACAAATTACTTCTGTGCTCAACGCCTTTATCCATACCGATGAACAAATTAATGAATATTTTTTGTCAAACTGCACAGAAGTGTTTTGAAACAGCGTTTCCATTTTCCTTTTAGATAAAATTCAGCGTATAATGCGCGCCAATTGTCTCTTGAATGGTTTCAGCACATTGACCTGTAAAACTCAACGACTACAAAACTCACCTTCCCGTTGGGCTGAAACGCAAGCACATATTCCTCTGCACGCTCTTTCGATGTCACCTATCCTTAGAGCGAGACATCACCACTTTCGTAACTCAGGTTTAGCTTCCCGTCCGTGCGCGATGGGAGCCAGATTTCCCAATCCTTCTCAACTTAAAGACTAAGACTGTCATGAAAAAGACGAAAATTGTTTGCACCATCGGTCCGAAAACCGAATCCGAAGAGATGTTAACCAAAATGCTGGACGCGGGCATGAACGTCATGCGTCTGAACTTCTCTCATGGCGATTACGCAGAACACGGTCAGCGCATCAAGAATTTGCGCAACGTGATGAGCAAAACCGGCAAAAAAGCTGCCATTCTGCTCGACACCAAAGGTCCGGAAATTCGTACCATTAAACTGGAAGGCGGCAACGACGTTTCTCTGAAAGCAGGCCAGACCTTCACCTTCACCACCGACAAATCCGTTGTCGGCAACAGCGAAATCGTTGCTGTGACTTATGAAGGCTTCACGAAAGACTTGTCCGTTGGCAACACTGTACTGGTTGACGACGGCCTGATCGGCATGGAAGTTACCGCTATCGAAGGTAACAAAGTTATCTGTAAGGTGCTGAACAACGGCGACCTGGGCGAAAACAAAGGCGTTAACCTGCCTGGCGTTTCTATCGCGCTGCCAGCACTGGCTGAAAAAGACAAACAGGACCTGATTTTCGGTTGCGAACAGGGCGTTGACTTCGTTGCGGCATCCTTTATCCGTAAACGTTCTGACGTGGTTGAAATCCGCGAGCACCTGAAGGCGCACGGCGGCGAAAACATCCAGATCATCTCCAAAATCGAAAACCAGGAAGGCCTGAACAACTTCGACGAAATCCTCGAAGCCTCTGACGGCATCATGGTTGCTCGTGGCGACATGGGTGTTGAGATCCCGGTTGAAGAAGTTATCTTCGCGCAGAAGATGATCATCGAGAAATGTATCCGCGCACGTAAAGTCGTTATCACTGCGACCCAGATGCTGGACTCCATGATCAAAAATCCGCGCCCTACCCGCGCTGAAGCTGGCGACGTAGCTAACGCCATCCTCGACGGCACTGATGCAGTCATGCTGTCTGGCGAATCCGCAAAAGGTAAATACCCGCTGGAAGCGGTCACCATCATGGCGACCATCTGCGAACGTACCGACCGTGTAATGACCAGCCGTCTGGATTTCAACAACGACAGCCGTAAACTGCGCATCACCGAAGCCGTTTGCCGTGGCGCGGTTGAAACTGCAGAAAAACTGGATGCTCCGCTGATCGTGGTTGCAACCCAGGGCGGTAAATCTGCTCGTGCAGTGCGTAAATACTTCCCGGATGCCACCATCCTGGCGCTGACCACCAACGAAACTACCGCGCGTCAGCTGGTGCTGAGCAAAGGCGTTGTGGCTCAGGTTGTCAAAGAAATCAGCTCTACCGATGATTTCTACCGTCTGGGCAAAGAAGTTGCTCTGGAGAGCGGTCTGGCGCAGAAAGGTGACGTTGTGGTTATGGTTTCTGGCGCGCTGGTTCCAAGCGGCACGACCAACACTGCATCCGTTCACGTACTGTAATAATTCCACCGCGAATTAATTTGCTTAAAAAAGCGCCCTCGTGGCGCTTTTTTTATTTTATCGATAGCCACAATTAATAAAAAATCAAATCGGATTTCACTATCCAATCCGTGATTATCTAAGATGAATCCGATGGAAGCTTTCTGTTTTCACTCGGTTTTTTAGCCGTTTTTGCACAATTCGATGCTTCTTTGAGCGAACGATCAAAAATAAGTGCATTCCCATCAAAAAAATATTCTCAACATAAAAAAGTTTGTGTAATACTTGTAACGCTACATGGAGATTAACTCAATCTAGAGGGTATTAATAATGAATCGTACTAAACTGGTACTGGGCGCGGTAATCCTGGGTTCTACTCTGCTGGCAGGTTGCTCCAGCAACGCTAAAATCGATCAGCTGTCTTCTGACGTTCAGACTCTGAACGCTAAAGTTGACCAGCTGAGCAACGACGTGAACGCAATGCGTTCCGACGTTCAGGCTGCTAAAGATGACGCAGCTCGCGCTAACCAGCGTCTGGACAACGCAGCTACTAAATACCGCAAGTAATAGTAACTGTGTAATAAAAATGGCGCACATTGTGCGCCATTTTTTTTGCTCTGAATTTCTCGTTCCCTGTTATTGCGTAGCGCGCACCTCTGCATTCTCTCCCGGCACACCATTCTGCGCAGACTTCACGTCACTCCCGCTGGTAACAACCGATGCTTGCCCGGCCGTCACAGTGACCGGATAACCCGCGCGACGATACAACGCGCGTTCCACCAGGCTGTTATCCACAGCTTTGTTATCTTTAAACTGGGTAAAACCAGCTGGTAGCACATACGGCATAGTCTGGACGTTTTGTTCCTCTTCGGGCGACAACGGCCGATGCACCTCGACATAGCGCATGCCGTTCGGCTCAATCGAATATTTTATCGGCTCATTAATCACCCTGACCGGCGTTCCTGTTCGAACCTGAGCAAACAATGCCTTGATGTCCGGCGCGTTCATGCGAATACATCCCGAGCTCACACGCAGGCCGACGCTGTCCGGCGCGCTGGTACCATGGATAAGATATTCACCGTTTCCATGCGCCAGACGCAGTGCAAAGCGTCCTAACGGGTTATTAGGCCCGGCTGGCACAACCGGAGGCAATGTGATGCCGCGCTCCAGAGAGCGTTTACGGATGCCTGCTGTAGGGGTCCAGGTTGGATTCGGTATTTTTTGCCCTACCCGGGTTTCCATTACCGGAGTTTCCAGTCCCTGTAAACCAATACCGATCGGGAATACCTGAACGATATTCTCTCCCGGCGGGTAGTAATACAGACGTAGCTCCGCCAGATTCACAATAATACCTTCGCGTGGCGCATCGGGCAGCAGTAGCTGCGAGGGAATAGTAATCAGGGTTCCGGGTTTGGGAACAGGGGCAATAGTATTATTCGCTTCGAGGATCAGCATTGCGGCGGTATCAAACTTACGGGCAATCGCCTGTAGGTTTTTATCGCCTTCCTGCACGGTGTAAGTTTGATTTTGCCCAACAAGACGGCTGTTCGCCTGGGGCAACGGATAATCGACCGCCCATGCGGCCTGAATAGCGCTGTAAGCGCCGATTAGCATTAAGGTAATAACAGACGCGCGTTTCATACTCACTCACCCCCCTGGCGTTCCTGCCGGACGGCGGCGAGCGCCAGATCCGGCTTACGAGTCACAGCGTTGCCTTACACGACATTTTCAAGTCGGTCTGAACGTTGACGTGTTTTATCAGTTTAGCTAAGAGTTGCGGCTTTGGCGCGGATAGCCCGAATCATTGCCTCCAGCCCCTGTGAACGAGATGGTGTGAGATGCTGTGCGAGCGCCATTTTTTCAAACCACGGACGCACATCAAAATTCACAATATCCTGGGCCGTCATACGGTCATACAGAATGAAGACCACGGCGATAAGCCCTTTCACAATTGCCGCATCGCTGTCGCCCTGTAGTTCAATAATCCCTTCAGCATTCTGACGCATTACGATCCATACCTGACTTTGACATCCCTGAATGCTATTTTCGGGGCAGTGTTCATCGGCGTTTAATTCCGGCAAACGCTGACCCAGTTCAATGATGTACAGGTATTTCTCTTCCCAATTAGCGCAACGCAGAAAATTACGCAACAACTTTTCTTTATCCGGTAGCGCAGCCATAACGCCTCCCTGTTATCCCAGTAAGTGATGAATACGCTTGAGACCTGTCACCAGGCGATCCACTTCTTCATGGGTGTTGTACATGGCAATCGACGCCCGACACATGGCGGGAACGTTATAGTAGGCCATCAGTGGCATAGCGCAGTGATGCCCCGTCCGCACGGCGATCCCATAGTTATCGAGAAAACTCCCGACGTCATAGGCGTGATGTTTGCCGAGGTTAAAGGCAATCACCCCCAGGCGGTTATCCGGTCCGTAAAGCGTCAAATCCGGCACATCCGCCAGCTGTTCCAACGCATAGCGCATCATGAACTGTTCATATTCGCTGATTTCAGTCAGCCCCAGCGCTGAAACATACTCAATAGCGGCACCAAGCCCGATAATTCCCCCGGTGTTAGGTGTTCCGGCTTCAAAACGCCACGGCGCTTTGGCCCACGTGGTTCCCTGGCTCAGGCTCACGGTCGCAATCATCGAACCGCCGCCTTCCCATGGCGGCATTTCCTGCAGCAGCGACTCTCTGGCATACAGAACGCCAATACCGGTTGGCCCGTAGAGCTTGTGTCCGGAGAAAACATAAAAGTCGCAATCCAGCGCCTGGACATCCACTTGATGATGCATAACCGCCTGTGCGCCATCCACCAGCACTTTTGCGCCGTATTGATGTGCCAGCGCAATCATCTCACCCAGCGGATTTTCGGTACCCAGTACGTTTGAAACGTGGGTAATTGCCAGCAGTTGCGTACGCTCATCGAACAGCGCAGGCAACACTTCCAGTTGCAACGTGCCATCGGCATTAAGCGGAATGACCCGCAGTTCTGCGCCCACGCGGGCGCACAGCATTTGCCAGGGAACAATATTGGCATGGTGCTCCATTTCGCTAATGATGATGTTATCGCCAGCCCTGACATTACTGTTGCCCCAACTGTTCGCCACCAGGTTAATGCCTTCCGTGGTACCGCGAACGAACACCAGTTCTTCAGCCGAGCGGGCGTTAATAAACAGCGACGCGAGCTTGCGCACATTCTCCATTTTTTCCGTGGCCTGCGCGCTTAGCGTATGAATACCACGGTGAACCGCCGCATAGCCGTGACGATAAAACTCGGCTTCGGCATCAATCACCTGATTAGGTTTTTGCGCGCTGGCTGCGCTGTCCAGATAAGCCAGCGGTAAACCGTTCACTTCACGCGTCAGGACCGGAAAATCAGCCCGCACTTTTTCAATGGGAAATGTCATGCTACGCCTCCCGGCAAGCGGTGAGCGATCCGCGCCAGTACCAGTTGTTTCAACGTTTCGTCGCGCAGGGCTTCCGTTAGCTCAGCGGCAAACGCATAGAGAATCATCTGTTGAGCATCCTGCTGACCGATCCCGCGCGAACGCAGGTAGAACATTTGTTCGTCGTCAATCCGCCCTACCGTCGCCCCGTGACTGCATTTCACGTCATCGGCGTAAATTTCAAGCTGTGGTTTGGTGTCCACTTCCGCCAGTTTTCCGAGCAGTAAATTATTGTTGGTCATCTGACCGTCGGTTTTAATAGCGTGTTGAGCGACGTTGATCAGGCCATTGAACACCGCCCGCCCCTTATCGCTGACAATCGTTTTATGCAACTGGCGGCTGTTGCAATAACCTTTGTTGTGCGCAAGCCAGGTTCGGGTATCGCAGACTTCATTTTTCACCGGCATCGCCAGGCTGTTAAGGCGCAGCGTGGTATTTTCGCCATTAAGCTGGGTACTGGTGTTATGGCGTAACACTGCATCACCCAGCAAGAAACTTTGGCTGACCGCCGAGGCATCTGCACTTAACTGAATATCATTATGGGCAAAGTGGTGGCTGAGTGGATTCTCAAACGCCAGTTTAATGTGGTGCAAATGCGCATTCGCCGCGACGTTCATCGTTAAGCGCGCACCGGTAAAATGACGAAGCTCGCTGAGACTGACATAATGCTCAATAACGGTGGCTTCTGCGCCTTCCGCCAGCTCCAGATGGTGGCGATAGTGCGCCGTATTTACCTCATCGCCCGTCAGTCCCTGGGTAATGTGCAGCAACAGCAGCGGTTTCGCTGGTCGCTGGTTACGCTTGACCAAAATGTGCGTTACGCTGCGGGACAGGCTTTCGGTCAGGTGCAGGAATACTTCCGGCTGGATAGCCGCAGGCAACATCTGACGCTCATCATCAACGGTAATATCAAAGCCGCTACCTTCCACGCTGTCGCTGAGTGTTGGACAAAATTGCCCGTCGACAAACACCAACCGTACCGCGTCAATCGCCGGGGCTAACGCGTCACACTGGGCTGGCGTTATTGCGGAGATATTGCTAACGAACCGGCTGTTGGTTAATCCCTCCAGCGGCGTGTATTTCCAGTCCTCATGCTTACGCGTTGGCAGCCCCAGACGCAGCATCTGGTGCAGATGCTGTTGCGCATAGTGCGAACGGGTCTCCCCTTGGGTCTCAAACAGATGGTGCCACTGTTGCAGCACGTTACTGCTGTTCGCTAAGCCAGCCATATCCTTGCTCCTCCAGTTGTTTGACCAGCGTGAAATCGCCGGACTTCACAATTCGCCCCTGGTAGAGAACGTGAACATAATCGGGTTTGATATAGTCCAGGATGCGCTGATAGTGAGTGACGATAATGAATGAACGTTTCCCGTCGCGCAGCGAGTTCACGCCATCGGCGACGATTTTCAGCGCATCAATATCCAGCCCGGAATCTGATTCATCAAGAATGCACAGCTGAGGCTCCAGCACCGCCATTTGCAGAATGTCATTCCGCTTTTTCTCGCCGCCGGAGAACCCGACGTTTACCGAGCGCGTCAGTAAGTCTTCCGGCATTTTCAGCAGCGCTATTTTTTCTTCCATCAGATCCTGGAAGTCGAACCTGTCCAGCGACTCCTCACCACGGTAACTGCGCACCGCATTCAGCGCCGTTTGCAGGAAAAACTGATTACTGACGCCGGGAATTTCTACCGGATACTGAAATGCCATAAAGATCCCTTCACCGGCCCGATCCTCTGGCGACAGTTCCAGTAAATCCTTACCATTAAATTCAACCGTCCCGCCAGTGACTTCGTAGTCTTCACGTCCGGCGAGCGTGGCAGACAGCGTACTTTTCCCGGAACCGTTCGGCCCCATAATGGCGTGGACTTCCCCTGGGCGAATCTCAAGGCTCAACCCACGCAGGATCGCCTTATCTTCAACACTGACCTGTAAATCTTTGATGCTTAACATGTGCTTTCCTTAAATTTTAACCGACGCTGTGTTCAAGGCTGATGGCGAGAAGTTTTTGCGCTTCCACGGCAAATTCCAGCGGCAGTTCAGAGAACACGTCTTTACAGAAGCCGTTGACGATCATCGAAATGGCATCCTCTTCGCTGATGCCGCGTTGCAGACAGTAAAACAGCTGGTCTTCACCAATGCGCGATGTCGTGGCTTCGTGCTCAAGCTGGGCGCTGTTGTTTCGACACTCGACATACGGGAAGGTATGCGCCCCGCAGTCCGCCCCGATCAACATGGAGTCGCATTGGGTATAGTTACGCGCGTTGGTGGCGGTCGGCATGATTTTTACCAGGCCGCGATAGCTGTTCTGACTCTGACCGGCGGAGATCCCTTTCGAGATGATGGTCGATTTGGTGTTCTTACCAATGTGGATCATCTTGGTGCCGGTATCGGCCTGCTGGTGTCCGCTGGTCAGCGCGACGGAGTAGAATTCGCCGATGGAGTTATCGCCGCGCAGGATGCAGCTTGGGTATTTCCAGGTAATGGCCGAGCCGGTTTCCGACTGCGTCCACGACATTTTGCTGTTTTCGCCTTCGCACAGCGCACGCTTGGTGACGAAGTTCAAAATGCCACCGGTATTACCATCACCGGGGAACCAGTTTTGCACCGTCGAGTATTTCACTTCAGCATCTTTGTGGATGATGACTTCCACTACCGCCGCATGCAGCTGGTAGCTGTCGCGTACCGGAGCCGAACAACCTTCGATATAACTGACGTAGCTGCCCTCATCCGCAATCAGAATAGTGCGTTCAAACTGCCCGGTCTTTTCGGCATTAATCCGGAAGTAGGTCGAGAGTTCCATGGGACAACGCACGCCTTTCGGCACATAAATAAAGGTGCCATCAGATGCCACTGCGGCATTCAGCGCGGCGAAGAAATTATCATTACCCGGAACGACGGTTCCCAGATACTGTTTCACCAGCTCGGGATGGTCATGAATCGCCTCACCGAACGAACAGAAAATAATGCCCTGCTCTGCCAGCTTGTCGCGATAGGTTGTCGCCACCGACACCGAGTCGAAAATAGCATCAACCGCCACCTCTTTTCCTTCACGGACCGGTACGCCAAGCTGCGCAAACGCGTCTTCTACCTCTTTGCTTAAAAAAGCATTCGCCCCCGTTTGCTGAACAGCCCCTGGTTCAGAAGCACAGGTTTCATCACAATTGCCACAGGACGGCGCAGAGTAATAGCTGTAATCCTGATAATTCAGCTTGTCGTAGTGCGCTTTGAGCCAGTGCGGCTCTTCCATGGTGAGCCAAGCGTTAAAGGCATTCAGGCGAAACTCCAGCATCCAGTCGGGTTCATTACGTTTTGCCGAAATCGCGCGCACAACGTCTTCATTGATCCCTTTTGCCAGCTCATCGGTTTGCAGTTGGGTGAAGAAGCCCTCTTTATAATTGAGGTGCCCGCCAGCCCAGGTGTTGACATCATCAGTTGCTTCAGTATTACGAGACATAGTACCGCCTATACCCCAAAACTTTCGCCACAGCCGCATTCGTTCTGGGCTTTCGGGTTATGAAATTTAAATAACTGATTTAATCCTTCGCGAACGAAATCGACTTCCGTCCCGTCGATAAACGGCATCGCCTGTAACGGCACATAAAGTCTGGCACCATCCGATTCAAACAGCAGATCGTCTTTTTCCGGCTCACGGACGGTGTCCAGCACGTAGCCGAATCCCGCGCATCCGGTTTGTTTCACACCTAAACGCACGCCCAACATGTCGGGTTGTTTTGCCACCAGTTCACGGATGTGCTCCGCAGCTGCTGGTGTTAACGTCAAACCACGCCATGCGAAATCGTCCGGGTTAAATGTTCCTGAATGCAATTCCATAGGGTTACCTCGAGTCATTAGCTTTCAAGCTATAACACCATGTTAGTGATAATGATTATCACTTCAACCCCTCAACAGCAGGGGCATTCGGGTTAATCGCCCTTTTTGGCTACTTTTAATAAGCATAGACCCTGCAGCGCGGGTTATCAGAGATGGATTATTTTGTTCAATGCTTTGATTAATAATGGATTATGAAAATCCAATCGTTCAGGCAGGTCAAACATCAAAAGATGTATAGATAATGTCTATTTAAGGAATAGGTCTGAGTTTTTACAGAGATGAAAACGGTTCAAAAAGCATGCAAATAACAAAAAACCCTTAAGTCTGCTTGCTGGCAGGCTTAAGGGTTCCGGCCCCATCCGGCGCTTATCTCCGGCACTCGCAATGGCTTAGCTCTTGAAGGGGCATAAGAATAATCTCACTCCCGGATAAGTTTTGTTTAACACAAATTGCGGTTTGATTATTTTTTGAGCGCAGTCAAGGACATAATTAGCGCGTAGTTTCACTAATTGCATCTAACAACAGGCGTAACCCAGCTGGCTGATGCTCACGAGAAAGATACAACCCGTATATTGGCAGGCGTTTAGGCTGCAGCTCTGGCAGTAACCGAACTAACTTTCCCTGCGCCAACCCTTCTCGCGCTTCCGGCTCCGGTACCAGCGCAATGCCCATACCCGCCAGCGCCGACTCACAGAGCAGCGAAGAGATCCCGGCGCTCAAATTCCCTTTAATTGCAACAGAAACCGTCTGCCCTTGTGCATCGAGAAAGTGCCAGGATTTTCCGGCAAAGCCGCTGTAATAGAGGCAGTTATGCTGCGTAAGATCGTCGAGAGTTTCAGGAGTGCCATGTTGGTGCAGATAATCGACAGACGCACACAGCACGGATTCACAGTCCCCCAATCGACGGGCGATGGTCCCTGGCTCGGGGTTATCCGTAATGCGGATCGCCACATCGATGCGTTCCCCAACAAGACTTACCGGCTGATTATTGATCTCAACTTCAATACGCAGCTGCGGATACCGCGCCATAAACGTTGGCAGAACCGGAGCAAGAATATGCATCGCGGTATAATGCGCGCACGCGACACGTAGCGTACCGGAAGGTATCTGCGCGGCACTGGCGGCAGCAATATCCAGTGACAGTTGCGCCAAAGAACGCGTTTTCACTAACGCCTCTTCTCCCGCTGGCGTGATCGTCAGGCGACGCGACGACCGGTGGATAAGCCTTGCCCCCGCCCATTTTTCCATTTCGTCGAGGTAACGACTAACCATCGGTCTGGAAAGCCCCAGCGCACGCGCGGCGGCGCTTAAGCTACCCAAATCACAGATATGGTTAAATACCGTTGCCGCCATCACCCTGTCCATAGCACCCCATCAGATCGTTTTAAGAAACTCAGCATACCCTGATACAGGAATTCTAACAGATGCAAATTTCCTTAAAATACGTGAACTATCAAAAGACAATTTCCTGCATAAGGTTACCTGGTATGAAAGTTAAAACTCTGGCCCTGCTGTTACCTCTGTTCTCCTCTTCTGTCTTCGCCGCTCCGTTACAACTGGACGTCTATAACCCGCAGGATAAGGCTATTTTCCCGGTCTCCTCGACGCTAGTTTCGGGACCGAAAGAGGCGATTTTGTTTGACGCGCAGTTCAGCACCAAAGATGGCGAACAACTGGTACAGATGATTCACGCCAGCGGTAAAACGCTTAAAGCCATCGTAATCACCTCCGGCGACCCGGATTTCTACTTTGGTCTGCAGCCCATCGTCAGCGCCTTCCCGCAGGTAAAAGTGCTGGCAACACCGCATGTGGTAGAGCACATCCGCGCCACGAAAGAGGCCAAACTGCAGTTCTGGGGGCCGCAAATGAAGGACGGCGCGCCAACCTCACTCACCGTGCCGCAAGCCACTACACAAACGCATTTCACTGTTGATGGCGAAACGCTGGAACTCCGCCATCCCAACGATTATGCGGCGTATGTCTGGATCCCAGCGAACCGCGCAATCATTGGTGGTACCGGCGTGGCTTCGGGTATTCATGTGTGGACGGCGGATACGCAGTCTGCTGAACAGCGTTCCGCGTGGCGCAATGTGTTAAGCGAGATGCAGAACTTACAGCCTGCTCAGGTGGTCCCGGGGCATTACATTGGCGAACGCCCGACAGACGATAAAGCGATTCGCTTCACCCGGGACTATTTGCAGTCATTTGAGCAGGCGTTAAGCGCGAATAAAGGATCAGCTTACGTGATTAAAACCATGACGGCGGCATGGCCAGGTCTGGCGGATGCCAGCTCTCTGGAGCTAAGTGCGAAGGTTAATACCGGTGAGATGAAGTGGTAAACAAGATTTAACGCTAAAAATAACCCCGAACGCGTGTCGGGGTTTCATTACGATAAGCATACCGGAATCAATGAACGCCCATGCGCCAGGCAAAATAGATCTCTTCTTTCAGTTCAGTTGAAGAGAGCGTCAATAAATCCGCAAACTCCAGCTCAAGTTGTTTCAATCTTTTCAGGTACTGAGCTGGTGAAAGATCGGTTTTATCACGACGTAAAAACTCTATTGCCAGTTGGGCCGGGTCTAATTGGGTAGACATATCATCCTCGCTTGTGTTCAAAACCTGCACAGTATAACACCATTCGCTGTGCAGATAATGACCAAAAGCAATATGCATCACAAAATTGCGGTCGTCAGACGCGATGTGCAGCACAACCGCCCTTGCTGATCGAAGATTTCGATTTGCCATACCTGATGGCGAGAGCCGGTATGGATCGCGCTACACACGCCTCTGACACGCCCTTCCCGCGCAGATCGAACATGGTTGGCATTAACCTCAAGACCCACCACTTTTTGCTCCCCCTGAGTGCACAGGTAGCCAGCCACCGAACCGATGCTTTCCGCCAACACCACCGACGCACCGCCATGTAGTAAACCAAAAGGTTGTTTGGTGCGATGGTCCACCGGCATAGTGGCTTCCAGGGTATCGTCGCCAATATGTTCAAAGCGAATGTCGAGCAACCCCACCATATTTCCTTCACCCATGGCATTTAGCGCCTCAAGAGTGACTTCACGTTTCCAGATCATCCTATAATCTCCAGCAGTGCCTGTAATGGATGGCGAACGCCCGTGCCTTCAACGCGTTTAACCTGGCTACGACAGGAATATCCGGTAGCCAGACACCGATTTCGCGGCAGTCGTTGCAACGCCTGGTGCCATGATAGCTCATAGATCCCCAGCGAGTTCTGGTGATTTTTAACTTCGTGCCCATAAGTGCCAGCCATGCCGCAGCATCCTACACTGACGTTCTCCAGCCTGGCGCCAAAACGGGCAAAAATAGCCGCCCACTGCGCAGGCGCGCCCGGCAGGGCCGTCACTTCGGTACAATGTCCAAAGAAATACCACGCCTCACCGGCAACAGCGACTGGCTGCTGTGACGCCACAACGGTTGATAACCATTCGTTGACCAGCAATACATGGAAATCCCCCCGCTGTTCTCCGAGCGCCAACTTGTATTCATCGCGATAACAGAGCACCAGCGCCGGATCAACGCCCACCATCGGAATGTTCAGTTTCGCCACCCGGTTGAGAAACTCGGATGTCTTTTTCGCTGTTTTGGCAAAACGGTTTAAAAAGCCTTTAATGTGCTGCGCTTTGCCGTTTGGCGAGAACGGCAGCAGTACCGGCTGTAAGCCCAGTTTTTCTACCAGACGGATAAAATCAGCCACCACCTGCGCATCGTAATAGCTGGTGAACGGATCCTGTACCACCAGCACCGTGCGGGCTTTTTGCTCAGGGCTGAGTAATTCGAGCTGCTCCAGCGTCATGTTGGCAGAACGATGACCAACCAACTGACGTTGCAGCGACGGCGCAGACAACAACGGTAAATCCACCATACCGATGTGCTTTTTAGCCAGATTACGCACCAGCGGCTGATTGATGAAAAAGTTAAACGTTTTGGGGGCTCGCGCCATGAGCGGCGCATAGCTCTCGACGGTCGCCACCATATGATCGCGCAACGGTCGCAGATAACGCGTGTGATACAGTTGCAGGAAGCGCGAGCGGAACTCCGGTACATCAATTTTAATGGGGCACTGCGTAGAACAGGCTTTACACGCCAGACAGCCAGACATCGCCTCTTTAACTTCATGCGAGAAATCGTATTCGCCTTTGCGGGCATGCCAACTATTGCGGGTGCGGGCAATCAGCGTGCGTAAACTGGCGCGTTTTTCCGGTAGCTCTTTTTCCAGTTGAACTGGGTCAATTCCGCGATCGGCCAACAAACGCAGCCATTCACGTACCAGCGTGGCACGGCCTTTCGGCGAGTGGATACGGTTGAGGCTGATTTTCATCGACGGGCACATGGGGCTTTTCGCATCAAAGTTAAAGCATAACCCGTTGCCGTTACACTCCATTGCCCCGCGCCACTCTTGCCGCACCGCCAGTGGGATCTGTCGGTCGTAAGTCCCGCGCTTGACGGCATCCACTTTCATCATCGGCGCATCAACGTCTTCCGGTGGACAGATTTTCCCCGGGTTCAGTCGGTTTTGCGGATCAAATACCGACTTCACTTTGCGCAATTCGCGATACAGTTCCTCTCCGAAGAACGCCGGACTGTATTCTGCACGAAAACCTTTCCCGTGCTCGCCCCACAGCAGACCGCCATATTTTGCCGTCAGCGCGACAACATCGTCAGAAATGCGTTTCATCAGCACTTCCTGCTGCGGGTCGCACATATCCAGCGCCGGCCTGACGTGCAGCACCCCGGCATCCACGTGACCAAACATGCCATAACTCAGACCGTGGCTGTCGAGCAGCGCACGGAACTCGGCAATATAGTCCGCCAGATGCTCCGGCGGAACGCAGGTATCTTCGGCGAACGGAATCGGCTTCGCGGCACCTTTCGCATTCCCCAGCAAACCAACGGCTTTTTTACGCATGGCGTAAATACGCTCCACGCCCGCGAGTTCAGTACACAGTTGCCAACCAATGACACCGGCTTCCTGACGGGCAATTAACCCATCCAGACGTTCACACAGCGCACTAACCTGAGCATCGATCAATGCTTCATCGTCACCCGCAAATTCGACGATATTCAGGCCCAACATTTCTTTATCCGGCACATCGGTAATCAATTCACTTACCGAATGCCAGACGATATCTTCCCGCGCCAGATTAAGCACTTTGGAGTCAACGGTTTCAACCGACAGTGCGCGCGCTTCCACCATGACCGGGGCGTTACGCAATGCTGAATCAAACGAATCATACTTGACGTTGACCAACTGCCTGACTTTGGGCAACGGCGTGATATCCAGGCGGGCTTCGGTAATAAACGCCAGCGTACCTTCAGAGCCGGTAAGAATGCGGGTTAAATCAAACTCTGTCATCTCGTCGTTGAAGACGTGCCGAAGATCGTAACCGGTTAAGAAGCGATTAAGTTTGGGGAATTTATCAAGAATAAGCTGCCGATTATCACGACACCGCTCATACACCGTCTTATAGATGCGGCCAATAGTGGTATTGCTGTTGCCCAGCGTTTGGGCGAGTTCGACCGGCATTGGCTGAGTATCAAGAATATCGCCGCCCATCAGCACCGCGCGGATACCCAGCACGTGATCGGAGGTTTTACCGTAAACCAACGAACCTTGTCCGGATGCGTCGGTATTGATCATCCCGCCCAGCGTTGCCCGGTTACTGGTGGATAATTCCGGGGCAAAGAAATAGCCGTAAGGCTTCAGAAACTGGTTGAGCTGATCTTTGATTACCCCAGCTTCGACCCGCACCCAACCTTCCTGGGGGTTGATTTCAATAATGCGACTCATATAGCGGGACATATCAACAATAATGCCCTGATTCAGCGCCTGACCGTTCGTGCCGGTTCCGCCGCCGCGCGGGGTAAAAATTAACGACGAAAAAAGAGGTTCAGCCGCCAGACGAGCGATCAGCGCCACATCTGCCGTTGAACGCGGGAAAACCACAGCATCAGGAAGCAGCTGATAGATACTGTTATCCGTCGACATTGTCAGCCGATCGGCATAGCTCGTTGCCGTATCGCCCGTGAATCCTTGCTGCTCCAGCGCCTGCAAAAAATTGAGCACCAGTTGAACGACACCTGGCGCCTGAGAAATTTGTGGAATCATTATAGTGACCCTTTCCTGCGGTCTGTGTTGTGAATTTAATCGTTTGCGTGTTGCTTTGCTTGTTGTATCACATTTTTTTCTAATACGCTCAGCAGATTTACAGGCAGAATCCGCCTGTTCAAAACCGCTGAAATTGCTCATCATTACAGGGTGTGATTTAAGTGTTCACGTCGCGTCAACGTTCTGACGCAAAGACAAAGGTGAAAAGTATTTATGGTAAATTTTCGTCAGCCCAGGGATATTGCACAAGTGCTGCTAACGGTGCTGTTTTTAGCCATCATGATTGTGGCCTGTCTCTGGATTGTGCAGCCCTTTATCCTTGGTTTTGCATGGGCGGGTACGGTGGTCATCGCAACCTGGCCTATCCTGTTACGCTTGCAAAAACTACTGTGGGGACGCCGTTCACTGGCGGTGCTGGTAATGACCCTGCTGTTGGTACTGTTGTTCATCATTCCTATCGCGCTGCTGGTTAATAGCATTGTTGATGGCAGCGGACCGTTGATCCATGCCGTCACCGCTGGCGATATGACGCTGCCGGATCTGGCGTGGTTGAACAGTATTCCGTTGGTGGGAGCCAAAATGTATGGCGCATGGCACAGCCTGCTGGATATGGGCGGCGCGGCTATCATGGCCAAGGTTCGGCCTTATATTGGCGCCACAACCACCTGGTTTGTCGGTCAGGCTGCGCATATTGGCCGCTTTATGATGCATTGTGGCCTGATGCTGCTGTTCAGCGCCCTGCTGTACTGGCGTGGTGAGCAGGTGGCGTTAGGGATCCGTCATTTCGCGTGTCGTCTGGCATCCAAACGCGGTGATGCCGCCATTCTGCTGGCGGCGCAGGCCATTCGTGCTGTTGCGTTAGGTGTTGTGGTTACGGCTCTGGTGCAGGCGGTCCTCGGCGGCATTGGTCTGGCGGTAACCGGCGTGCCGTATGCGACGCTGCTGGCAGTATTAATGATCCTCTCCTGCCTGGTACAACTGGGGCCGCTACCGGTGCTGGTCCCGGCCATTATCTGGCTGTACTGGACCGGAGATTCAACCTGGGGCACCGTACTGCTGGTGTGGAGCGGCGTGGTTGGAACGCTGGATAACGTCATTCGGCCAATGCTGATTCGTATGGGGGCCGATTTGCCGCTGATCCTTATCCTTTCCGGAGTCATCGGCGGATTAATCGCATTCGGCATGATTGGTCTGTTTATCGGCCCGGTAGTCCTGGCCGTATCCTGGCGTCTGTTCTCAGCCTGGGTGAATGAAGCACCTGCGCCGGGGAGCGATCCAGATGAACTCCTCGCCGAAATAGAAAGCAACAAGTAACCCAACGTCAGGCGGCATTGCCGCCTGATTGTTTAGCAGTGTTAATCTATTTCACCCTGGTACTGAGTTAAACCCAACGGTACCCTCCCCGAAGCACTCATTTATGTCGCAAATTCTTTACAGTTTTTAAACTATTGAGATGAATCTGATCGACGCGAAAAATCTGTATGCCTACTATTAGCTCAAGGCTGTAGATCAACACATTGATTTATAAGCATGGAATTCCCCTGAGTGAAACAACGAATTGCTGTGTGTAGTCTTTGCCCATCTCCCACGATGGGCTTTTTTTTGTCCTTCACGCGCCTCTCCACTCGGCTGGTTGTAAAACTCAGCACCTCTTCCCCGCTATCCAACAAATAATATTGCACAAAATACTGTGACTCTCTTCAAGCCGAAATATCCACAGCAATGTTATTACTATTCCACCGTCTTTTATGAGGTGATCAAATAATGAACGCATTGGAACTGCAGGCTATCCGCCATATTTTTGCTATGACGGTGGAGGAAAGCGCTATGTATATCTCGCGTGATAATAATGTTGCCGTATGGCAACAATGGGAAAATGGCGAAAAGAAAATCCCGGAAAGCATCGTACACATATGTGAAGAAATGAAAGCCAGGCGGAAAGTAAGAATTAATGCAGTTATCGACAAAATAAACAATCGTATCGGTAATAATACCATGCGTTTTTTTCCTGATCTGAACTCATTTCAGGCGGTTTATCATCACAACGATTTCCTCGACTGGAAAATCTATCAATCGGCTGCTGTTGAACTCTATGCTCACGACCTTGAGCGTTTGTGTTAAGTGTTACAACGCCATACCGATTTAGCCTATTCGCTGAGTAACATATTATGAAAAACACCTATTTCTCCACTGCGATAGGGCTGTACTTTAATTACCTGGTCCACGGCATGGGGGTCATCCTGATAAGCCTCAATATGTCTTCACTGGAACACCAGTGGCAAACCAATGCCGCGGGTGTCTCGATTGTTATTTCCTCACTGGGCATCGGTCGTTTAAGTGTCTTATTAATGGCAGGCATGCTCTCCGATCGCTATGGCCGCCGACCGTTTATTATTTTCGGCATGATCTGCTACCTGATTTTCTTTGTTGGCATCATCAATACTCATAGCATTTTTATCGCCTATGCATTTGGCTTTCTGGCGGGAATGGCCAATAGTTTTCTCGATGCCGGAACCTATCCCAGCCTGATGGAGGCGTTTCCCCGCTCACCCAGTACAGCCAATATATTAATAAAAGCCTTCGTCTCCAGCGGCCAGTTTCTGCTTCCCATGATTATCAGTTTGTTGGTGTGGGCCGAGCTTTGGTTTGGCTGGTCCTTTCTGCTGGCGGCAGCCATTATGATACTCAACGGCGTGTTTTTGTTTCGCTGTCGTTTCCCGACGCATCCAGGGCGTCAAACCTCCACCAGGGCATTACCTGCTCAACGGGAAATCCACCAATCTGAACATTGTTGCTCGATTCTCGATCTTGCCAGTTACACCCTGTATGGCTACATCGCCATGGCGACATTTTATCTGGTAAGCCAGTGGCTGGCGCAGTACGGACAGTTTGTCGCTGGCATGTCCTATACGTTATCTATCAAATTGTTAAGCATTTACACCTGCGGCTCTTTGTTGTGTGTATTGATTACTGCGCCACTGGCGCGCAAAGCGGAACGCGCGACATCGTTGTTGATGCTGTACACATTTATTTCATTTATTGCGCTGCTGATAGTTTGCCTGCATCCGACACCCTACGTGGTTATCGCGTTTGCGTTTGTCATTGGGTTTTCTTCAGCCGGAGGCGTGGTGCAAATCGGTTTAACGCTGATGGCGGCACGCTTTCCACATGCGAAGGGTAAAGCGACCGGCATTTACTACAGCGCAGGCAGCATTGCGACTTTCACCATTCCGCTGATTACAGCCAGGATCTCAGAGACCAGCATTGCTCATATCATGTGGTTTGATACTGGTATAGCCGCTGTCGGTTTTCTGTTGGCACTGTTTATTGGTTATCGCAGCCGCAGCGCCTTAAAGCATCAACTAAAAATGGCGACGGTCGCAAAATAATGGAGATGCAATATTGTTCCTCTCCTCTGCAACATAATTGACTGCACTATTAAAATATCAGCAAAAATTCATCAGGAAGAATTAAATTCACAGTTTACGATGCAAAATACCTGGTAAGTTAAACGCCATGCTATGTAGGTTCTATGACTACTGAACGGTATATTAATCACAAGGTCGCCGAAATTTAAAAATATCGACAAGTACAGAACAATTTTAAAATCCGCAAGGAGTTGTGAAAATGTCTCAAAATAAGACCTTTAACACGCCATTTCTTCTGGCGATAACCTGTATTTATTTAAGTTATTTCCTACACGGTATTAGCGTCATTACGCTGGCGCAAAATATGACGTCTCTCGCAGAAAAATTCTCCACAGACAATGCCGGGATTGCCTATTTAATTTCTGGCATTGGTCTGGGACGACTGGTGAGCATTTTATTCTTTGGGGTGCTCTCAGATAAGTTTGGTCGCAAGGCGATTATCCTGCTAGGCGCTATTCTGTATATGCTGTTCTTCTTCGGCATTCCCGCTAGTCCTAATCTGATGATTGCCTTTATTCTGGCCGTTTGCGTTGGTGTGGCTAACTCGGCGCTGGATACCGGCGGCTATCCGGCGTTAATGGAATGCTTCCCCAAAGCATCAGGATCGGCGGTTATCCTGGTTAAAGCGATGGTCTCGTTCGGACAGATGATCTACCCCATTGTCGTCAGCACCATGCTGCTCAACCATATCTGGTACGGCTATGCGGTCGTTATTCCAGGCGTACTGTTCGTCGTTATCACCCTGATGCTGTTAAAAAGCCGCTTTCCCAGCCAGATGGTGGATGCCGGTATCGCCAAAGAGCTGCCACAGATGCACAGCAAACCATTGGTTTGGCTGGAAGGTGTCGCTTCCGTGATGTTTGGTGTCGCGGCGTTTTCAACCTTTTACGTCATCGTGGTCTGGATGCCGAAATACGCAATGGCATTTGCCGGCATGGCGGAAGCCGACGCCCTGAAAACCATCTCTTACTACAGTATGGGTTCGTTGGTCTGCGTATTTATTTTTGCCGCCCTGCTGAAGAAAATGGTTCGACCGATATGGGCAAATGTGTTTAACGCCGGGCTGGCAACCATCACCGCAGCGGTCATCTATTTATATCCCTCTCCGCTGGTGTGTAACGCCGGTTCATTTCTGATTGGGTTCTCTGCCGCTGGCGGTATTTTACAGCTTGGCGTCTCGGTGATGTCAGAGTTTTTCCCCAGGAGTAAAGCCAAAGTCACCAGCGTTTATATGATGATGGGTGGCGTAGCCAATTTTATTATCCCACTAATCACCGGATACCTTTCTAACATTGGCCTGCAGTACATCATTTTGCTGGACTTTGCATTTGCTCTGCTGGCCTTCATCACCGCCATCATCGTCTTTATTCGTTACTACCGCGTATTTGCTATCCCCAAAAATGATGTGCGGTTGGGCGAGCGTTATTTTCAATAAATTGTTTAGAAGGAGTATCAAATGGACGTAACTGCTAAATATGAACTGATTGGTTTAATGGCCTACCCTATCAGACATAGTCTGTCACCAGAAATGCAAAACAAGGCATTAGAAAAAGCGGGACTCCCTTTTACCTACATGGCATTTGAAGTCGATAACTCAACGTTTGCTAACGCGATTGCCGGCTTAAAAGCCTTAAAAATGCGCGGCACCGGGGTTTCAATGCCCAACAAGCAACTGGCCTGTGAATATGTTGATGAATTGACCCCTGCAGCCAAACTGGTCGGCGCGATTAATACCATCGTTAATGATGATGGTTACCTGCGCGGTTACAATACTGATGGTACCGGTCATATTCGCGCCATTAAAGAAAGCGGCTTCGATATTAAAGGTAAAACCATGGTACTGTTGGGCGCAGGTGGCGCGTCTACGGCTATTGGCGCGCAGGCGGCGATTGAAGGCATCAAAGAAATTAAGCTGTTTAACCGTAAAGATGAGTTCTTTGCTAAAGCGCAGGCGTTCGCCAAACGCGTTAATGAAAACACCGATTGCGTTGTGACCGTTATCGATCTCGCCGATCAACAGGCTTTTGCTGACGCGTTGGCCAGCGCAGATATTTTGACCAACGGCACAAAAGTCGGCATGAAACCGCTGGAAAACGAATCTCTCGTGACCGACGTTTCCCTGCTGCGCCCGGACCTGCTGGTAACCGAATGCGTTTATAACCCGCATATGACCAAATTATTGCAACAGGCGCAACTTGCGGGTTGCAAAACAATTGATGGTTACGGCATGTTGTTATGGCAAGGGGCTGAACAATTCAAACTCTGGACCGGGAAAGATTTCCCACTGGAGTATGTGAAACAGGTTATGGGTTTTGCAGCCTGACGGGCACGCATTTGTAATATATTTAAAGGGTAATCAATGAAAACCGTAACCGTAAGAAACCTCGTCATTGGCGAGGGTGCGCCGAAGATCATTGTCTCGCTGATGGGTAAAGACATCCCCACGGTAAAAAGCGAAGCGCTGGCCTATCGCGAAGCGGATTTCGACATTCTGGAATGGCGCGTTGACCATTTCAGCGATGTCTCTTCCACAGATGCCGTGCTGGAAGCGGCTCGTACCATCCGCGATGTGATAGCGGACAAACCGCTACTTTTCACTTTCCGCAGCGCCAAAGAAGGCGGTGAACAGGCACTGTCTGTCGAAAGCTATATTGCACTTAACCGCGCAGCAGTAGACAGCGGTCTGGTGGATATAATCGACCTGGAACTTTTCACCGGTGATGAGCAGGTTAGAGCGACCGTCGAACATGCCCACGCTAAAAATGTCAGCGTGATTATGTCGAATCATGATTTCCATAAGACGCCAGCCGCAGAGGAGATCATCCAGCGTCTGCGTAAAATGCAGGAACTTGGCGCGGATATTCCTAAAATCGCCCTGATGCCGCAAAACAAAACGGATGTGCTGACATTGTTGGGCGCTACGCTGGAAATGCATGAGCGCTATGCGGACCGGCCGATTATTACCATGTCGATGGCTAAAACTGGGGTGATTTCACGTCTCTCCGGCGAGGTTTTCGGTTCAGCAGCCACCTTTGGTGCAGTGAAAAAAGCGTCTGCCCCGGGACAAATTTCGGTCGCCGATCTACGTACTGTATTAACGATATTGCATCAGGCTTAATAACAGAATATATCCACATTACGATTAGCAATGCCCTGCCCCAGATATTCACTTAGCCACGAATATCTGGCTGGCAGTTAAGCCTGATTAAATTAACTCACAATATTATTGTCGACTATAACGACAGGTAGTCGCACGCATATAATCTGGAGTTTATATGAAATTTCCGAGACCAAACCGTATCGATGGTCGGGTACCCGTATTATCCGCAGCAGAAGCCATTAATTATATTCCTGATGAAGCAACACTTTGTGTATTAGGCGCAGGTGGCGGTATTCTTGAAGCAACTACATTAATTAATGCATTGGCAGAAAAATACAAAAACACGCAATCACCACGTAATTTATCATTAATTAGCCCAACGGGATTGGGTGACCGTGCCGACCGCGGAATCAGCCCGCTGGCGCAGGAAGGTTTAGTCAAATGGGCGCTCTGCGGCCACTGGGGGCAATCGCCACGAATCTCCGACCTGGCGGAGCAGAATAAAATCGCTGCCTATAACTATCCTCAGGGCGTATTGACCCAAGCTCTGCGAGCATCAGCAGCCCACCAGCCTGGCATTCTGAGTGACATCGGTATCGGTACGTTTGTCGATCCTCGCCAGCAGGGCGGCAAACTGAATGAGGTAACGACCGAAGATCTGATCAAAGTGGTGGAAATCGATAACAAAGAGTACCTCTATTACAAAGCCATTGCGCCAAACATCGCTTTTATTCGCGCGACTACCTGCGATAGCGAAGGCTACGCCACCTTTGAAGATGAAGTGATGTATCTTGATGCGCTGGTGATTGCCCAGGCCGTACACAACAACGGCGGGATCGTCATGATGCAGGTGCAAAAAATGGTGAAGAAAGCCACTTTGCATCCGAAAGCGGTGCGTATTCCGGGCTATCTGGTCGATATTGTGGTCATCGACCCCGACCAAACGCAACTGTACGGTGGCGCGCCGGTTAACCGTTTTATTTCCGGCGATTTTGTCCTCGATGACAGCCAGCAAACGGCCCTGCCGCTCAATCAGCGTAAATTGGTGGCCAGACGCGCGCTGTTCGAAATGCGTAAAGGCGCGGTCGGCAACGTTGGCGTGGGCATCGCCGACGGGATTGGCCTTGTCGCCCGCGAAGAAGGTTGTGCCGACGATTTTATTCTGACGGTCGAAACCGGCCCGATTGGCGGCATAACGTCTCAGGGCATCGCTTTTGGCGCCAACGTTAACACCCGCGCCATTCTGGATATGACCTCCCAGTTTGACTTCTACCACGGCGGCGGGCTGGATGTGTGTTATTTAAGTTTTGCTGAAGTGGATCGGCACGGCAACGTCGGCGTACATAAATTCAATGGCAAAATTATGGGCACCGGCGGTTTTATCGATATTAGCGCCACCTCCAAGAAAATTATTTTCTGCGGCACGTTAACTGCCGGAAGTTTGAAAACGGAAGTTGCCGATGGCAAGTTAAATATCGTGCAGGAAGGTCGGGTGAAAAAATTCGTTAACGAATTACCTGAAGTCACTTTCAGCGGAAAAATTGCTCTTGAGCGTGGTCTCGATGTGCGCTACATCACCGAACGCGCTGTATTTACGTTAAAAGAAGATGGTCTCCATTTAGTTGAAATTGCGCCAGGAGTCTCTTTGCAGGAAGATATTCTCGACAAAATGGACTTCACTCCAATTATTTCCCCAGATCTGAAACTGATGGACGAAAGATTATTTATCGATACCTCGATGGGCTTTGTATTACCCGATACAGCCAATTAAAAGGAGTACCCTGATGGACTTTTCATTAACTGAAGAACAAGAACTGTTGCTTGCCAGCATTCGCGAACTGATTACCAGCAATTTCCCGGAAGAGTATTTCCGCACCTGCGATCAGACGGCGACTTATCCGAAGGAATTTATGCGAGCCCTTGCGGACAACGGCATTTCGATGCTGGGCGTTCCGGAAGAGTTTGGCGGCATCCCGGCTGATTACGTCACCCAGATGCTGGCGCTGATGGAAGTGTCAAAATGTGGCGCGCCCGCCTTTTTGATCACCAACGGTCAGTGCATCCACAGTATGCGACGTTTTGGTTCCGCCGAGCAGTTGCGTAAAACAGCAGAAAGTACCATGGAAACGGGCGATCCGGCGTATGCGCTGGCATTAACCGAACCGGGAGCAGGCTCCGATAATAATAGTGCCACCACCAGCTACACCCGCAAAAATGGCAAGGTGTATCTCAACGGGCAAAAAACGTTTATCACTGGCGCTAAAGAGTATCCGTACATGCTGGTCCTGGCTCGCGACCCGGAGCCGAAAGATCCGAAGAAAGCCTTTACGCTGTGGTGGGTGGATTCCAAGAAACCCGGCATTAAGATTAACCCACTGCATAAAATCGGCTGGCACATGTTAAGCACCTGCGAAGTCTATCTTGATAACGTTGAAGTGGACGAAAGCGATATGGTCGGCGAAGAAGGCATGGGCTTCCTCAATGTAATGTACAACTTTGAAATGGAACGCCTGATCAACGCCGCGCGCAGCACGGGGTTTGCCGAATGCGCCTTAGAAGATGCCGCCCGCTACGCTAACCAGCGCATCGCATTTGGTAAGCCAATTGGTCATAACCAAATGATCCAGGAAAAACTGGCGCTGATGGCAATCAAAATTGAAAACATGCGTAATATGGTGCTGAAGGTTGCCTGGCAGGCCGATCAGGAACAGTCGCTGCGAACCAGTGCGGCACTGGCAAAACTGTATTGCGCACGTACGGCAATGGAAGTGATTGACGACGCGATTCAGATCATGGGCGGACTGGGTTACACCGATGAAGCACGCGTATCCCGATTCTGGCGCGATGTCCGCTGTGAGCGGATTGGCGGTGGTACCGATGAAATCATGATTTACGTCGCGGGTCGCCAAATCCTGAAAGATTATCAAAATAAGTAAGCGGTATAACTGCCCGGATAGCGCAGATGCACTATCCGGGACCGTGCGGGGGAATCAGACTTCAGGCATCAGGCATTCTTGCTCAGCAAGGTTATTTTTAAACTGCTTACGATAATCGCTGGGAGTACATCCCACATGCCGCTGAAAAAGTTTGGCAAAATGATCGACGTTTTCATACCCTACCCGCCACGAAATTTCCGCCAACGAGGCTTCGGTATTGGTCAGGGAAAATTTCGCCTCTGTCATTCGTCGCTGAATAACATAATTGATGGGTGAAATACGATACTCCCGGGTAAATTCATGACAGATATAGCTCACGCTGGCGCGGAATTTTTTAGATAACTGTTCGAGAGTGATCTTTTCGCGGAAATTGTTATTTAAATAGACTAATACATCTTTAATTAAGACATCTTTTTTAATATATCCCTGTTCAGAGCGGTAAGCATTTTTAAAGTTTTCGTAATATAAAACGGTTAATGCATACGCGAATGCGTCATAAGCAGAAGATGTCAGGTTGTTCTTACTCTGCGGGAGCATCACCCCCAGTTCATTAAAAATACTCTTAATAACCTCTTTACCCTGACTGACGCTAATGACCGGACACGAGTGCGTCTGCAATAGCTGATTATCCTGCCAGCCGTTAAACCGAAAACCATAGAGCGCACAGGTGTAAGTGGTAGCCGGTGCGCTGCTATCAGATGCAACCGCATGCAATCGCCCTTGCTCAATCACCACAATGTCCCCGGCATGCGCGACATATAGCGAAGAGTCGATGATTAATCTTGCAACACCCTTTTTGACATAGATAAGCTCCGTTTCATTATCATGAACATGATGGCCGGACTCCCAGTTAGGATCATCGCTAATGACGAATCGGGAAAGTCTCGGCGTTTTCCCCTGCTCAAAAAGGGTCTCCATGGCATTATCAAAGCAGCGTTGATACATGACAACCTCCACCTAAAGGCAGTAATTTTGCGAATAATTAATATCGGAAAGCGAAAACGATAATGATGTTATACAACGTTATTCCTTGCTGGCGAAACAAAATTATTTGCGTCGACTGCAAGATGATACCTCCTGCCCCGTCGCGCTGTTCTCCACGATTATTACCGTTTTATAAAAAACGAAAAGAATAAATGTTATTAATTCAACATTAACAATTTACATATCAGAAACAAATTAAGCGTATAAACGCTAAAAAACAGGATGCATTTCGCAATTATCCTTCCCTGGTTTGTGTGTTCTTTTTTTTCTTCAGTACACACTCCCGAGTTCCCGTTTATAAAACAAGCATTCCCGCCTCACTTTTTTTTTGCAAGATTGTTGGGAATGAAAACAGATTGCTCCGTCGAAAACAGTCCCCTCTCTGCCGCACACTATTTTCAGTTAATTTTCCCTACTGTGGATGACTGGAGATGCCATGAAAATAATAACCTGCTTTAAGTTGGTGCCTGAAGAACAGGACATTGTTGTTACCCCACAGCGTTCGCTTAACTTTGACCGGGCCGACGCCAAAATCAGCCAGTTTGATCTGAATGCGATTGAGGCCGCGGCGCAACTGAGTACGGAGGGTGATGAAATCGTCGCTTTAACCGTGGGCGGCTCGCTACTGCAAAATTCCAAAGTGCGTAAAGACGTGCTGTCGCGTGGACCGGACAGTTTGTTCATGGTGCAGGATCTACAGCTGGAGCATTCATTGCCCCGCGACACCGCTCAGGCGCTGGCCTGCGCGGCCAAAAATATGAATTTCGACCTGATGCTGTTCGGCGAAGGATCGGGGGATATCTACGCCCAACAGGTTGGCTTACTGGTTGGCGAACTGTTGCAACTCCCGGTGATTAACGCCGTCAGCAACATCCAACGTAACGGCGACCGCATTGTGGTTGAGCGCACGCTGGAAGATGAGGTCGAAGTGATTGACCTGCCGCTCCCCGCTGTACTCTGCGTAACTTCGGATATCAACACGCCGCGTATTCCCTCAATGAAAGCCATTCTCGGCGCGGGTAAAAAGCCCGTCACGCCGTGGCAAGCCAGCGATATTGGCTGGACGCCTGCGTCACCATTAGCAGAACTGGTGAGCCTCACCGTACCGCCACAAACAGAACGTAAGCACATCATTCTGGAAAATGACTCAGCGGAAGCCATTGCCGAACTGGCTGAACACCTGAAAAAAGCCCTGAACTAAGCTCAACGGAGAGAAATTGTCATGAGTAAATTAGCTAACGTATGGGTGTTCAGCGATAACGTAGAACGCTACGCAGAATTAATGACCGGCGCGCGCCAGTGGGGTGAACATGTCCATCTTATTGTCCAGGGCAGCGAACAAGCTAATCAGGTTAAACCTCTGGGTGCCGATGAGATAATCGTGCTCGAAGCTCCCTCCGGTTTACAGCGTGTAGAAAATTACGCCGAAACCATCGCAGCGCTGATACAAGAACACGCCGGAATGCTGTTGATGCCCGCCACAAAACGCGCGAAATCACTTGGGGCACGGTTAAGCATCCAACTCAATGCCGCGATGGTGAACGACGCAATATTGGTGACTCTTGAGGATGACACCGTATTCGCAGAGCACCGCATGTATGGTGGTCTGGCATTCGGCAAAGAAAAAATCAAAAGCGCGCTGGCAATTATCACGCTAGCCCCAGGCCTGCTTGAACCCGTAGCGGAAAACGCATCGCACAATTGCCCTGTTGTCTCGGCAGCTTACATCGCACCGCTTCATGAAATTATGTGTCAGGAACGTCGCGCCAAATCTGTGAGCAGCGTGGACCTCAGTAAAGCAAAACGTGTGGTTGGCGTGGGTCGCGGCCTGGTTGCGCAACACGATCTGGAGATGGTGCACCAGCTGGCATCCGTACTGGGGGCTGAAGTGGGTTGTTCGCGCCCGATTGCCGAAGGCGAAAACTGGATGGAGCGCGAACGCTACATTGGCGTTTCTGGTGTGTTACTGAAGTCAGACCTTTATCTGACGCTGGGCATCTCAGGACAAATTCAACACATGGTCGGCGGTAATGGCGCGAAAGTCATTGTCGCTATCAACAAAGACAAGAAAGCCCCTATTTTCAATTACGCCGATTACGGCCTGGTAGGCGACATCTACAAAGTTGTTCCGGCCCTTATCGAACATCTCAGCCGCTAATCCCCCATTTAACGCACATCTCCCGCTGCCTTGCGGCGGGAAAGGAGCATAAAGCATGTCAGATGAAAAATTTGATGCCATTGTGGTCGGTGCTGGCGTGGCGGGTACCGTTGCAGGCTACGTTATGGCGAAGGCCGGGCTGGACGTGCTGGTCATCGAACGCGGAAACAGTGCGGGCAGTAAAAATATGACCGGTGGGCGACTCTACGCGCATAGTCTGGAACGCATCATGCCAGGATTCGCGCAGGAAGCACCACTCGAACGTAAAGTGACCCGCGAAAAAATATCCTTCCTGACCGAAGAGAGCGCCGTAACGCTCGACTTTCATCGGGAAAAAGACAACGCGCCAGCACAGGATTCTTACACCGTGTTGCGCAACCGGCTTGATCCCTGGCTGATGGAAAAAGCAGAACAGGCAGGCGCGCAGTTCATCCCCGGCGTCCGCGTTGATGCGCTGATCCGCGAAGGTACCAGAGTCACCGGCGTGCAAGCCGGTGACGATATCCTCGAAGCCAATATTGTCATCCTGGCCGATGGCGTCAACTCAATATTAGGACGGTCGCTGGGGATGGTCCCTCCCTCTTCTGCTCACCACTATGCTGTTGGCGTAAAGGAGTTGATCGGCTTACCTCCGGCTGTGATTGCAGATCGATTCAACCTCTCAGGCGATGAAGGCGCAGCCTGGCTGTTTGCCGGTTCACCGTCGGATGGACTGATGGGGGGAGGCTTTCTGTATACCAACCAGGACTCGGTCTCTCTGGGGCTGGTATGCGGGCTGGGGGATATTGCTCACGCGACGAAAAGTATTCCGCAGATGCTGGAAGACTTTAAGCAACACCCGACTATTCGTCCACTGATTGCGGGAGGAGAACTGCTGGAGTATTCCGCACATATGGTGCCGGAAGGCGGTCTGGCAATGGTACCCAAGCTGGTTGATGACGGCGTAATGATCGTCGGCGATGCCGCGGGTTTCTGTCTGAATCTGGGTTACACGGTGCGTGGTATGGATTTAGCAATAGCCTCCGCAGAAGCCGCCGCCCAAACCGCCATTGCAGCCAAAGAACGCAAGGACTTCTCCGCCAGCAGCCTGATGGACTACAAACGCGCCCTTGAACAGGGCTGTGTGATGCGTGATTTACAGCATTTTCGCAAGATCCCGGCGCTGATGGAAAACCCGCGCTTGTTCACCCAATACCCTCGCATGGTCGCGGATATCATGAACGATATGTTCACCGTTGATGGGCGTCCGAACCAGCCGATTCGTAAGATGATGATGTCCCATGCGAAGCAAATTGGGTTGATGAACTTACTGAAAGACGGCATCAAGGGGGCAACTGCGCTATGAGTCAGGACAATACCGTTAACGTCGACGTCAAGCTGGGCGTCAATAAATTCAATGTCGATGAAGGTCACCCGCACATTATTCTGGCCGAACATCCCGACCTTAACGAATTTCGCAAACTGCTGAAGGCCTGTCCCGCCGGACTGTATAAGCAGGACGAGAGTGGAAATATTCATTTTGATTCTGCTGGCTGCCTGGAATGTGGCACCTGTCGGGTGCTGTGCGGCGATACGATCCTCGAACAATGGGAGTATCCGGCAGGAACATTTGGCATTGATTTCCGCTACGGCTAACGGATTGAGCCGTTGCACCCCGGATCGGCCTCCACGGCCAATCCGGTCAGACGTATGCCGATATTATCCTGGGAATAACGAATGAGTATCACACTAACATTTAACGCCGAACGTCGCGAAGCCTGGCGACAACAAGGTTTATGGGGAGATGCTTCGCTTGGCGATTACTGGAACCAAACAGCCAGAGCCATGCCGGATAAAATCGCCGTGGTTGATAATCATGGCGCTTCATATACCTATGCCGCACTAGACGGTGCCGCCAGCAGTCTGGCGAGCTGGTTTTTAGCCTGCGGTATTCAACCCGGCGATCGCGTCGCTTTCCAGTTGCCGGGCTGGTGCGAATTTACCATTATTTATCTGGCCTGCCTGAAAACCGGAGCCGTTTCCGTCCCGTTACTACCCGCCTGGCGCGAAGCGGAGTTGGTATGGGTATTGAATAAATGCAAAGCGAAGATTTTTTTCGCACCTACCCTGTTTAAACAAAGCCGACCGGTCGATTTGATCCTCCCCTTACAAAACCAGTTACCGCATCTGCAACAGATTGTCGCCGTGGATAAACTGGCGCCGGCAACCACCTCGCAGGCGCTCAGCCAACTGCTTTTAGCCCCGCCGTTGAGTCAAACGATTAACGTCCACGCTGATGAACTGGCAGCGGTACTGTTTACCTCCGGAACCGAGGGGATGCCGAAAGGCGTAATGTTAACCCACAACAACATCCTTGCCAGCGAACGCGCCTACTGCGCCCGTCTCAATCTCACCTGGCAAGATGTTTTTTTAATGCCCGCGCCGCTTGGACACGCTACTGGTTTTCTGCATGGCGTTACCGCACCGTTTTTAATCGGCGCATGCAACGTGTTGTTGGATATTTTTAACCCAGACGACTGTCTTGATTTGCTGGAGCAACAGCACTGCACCTGTGTACTCGGCGCAACGCCATTTGTCTATGACATGTTATGTCGTATGGAAAAACGCTCCTGCGATCTCTCCTCGCTACGCTTTTTTTTATGCGGAGGCACTACCATTCCGCAAAAGATTGCCCGTGACTGCCAACGGCTCGGCATTAAATTGTTAAGCATTTATGGCTCAACGGAGAGCTCGCCGCATGCGCTGGTCAATCTCGATGATTCACCTTCCCGCATGATGACCACCGACGGTTATGCTGCCGCAGGCGTCGAAATTAAAGTCGTCGATGAAGCGCGTAATACCCTGCCCGCAGGAGTAGAAGGTGAAGAGGCCTCGCGTGGTCCCAATGTTTTTATGGGCTACCTCGATGAACCCGAACTGACCGCCCGCGCGCTGGATGAAGAGGGTTGGTATTACAGTGGCGACTTATGCCGGATGGACGAGGCGGGATACATCAAAATCACCGGGCGTAAAAAAGATATTATTGTGCGCGGTGGGGAAAATATCAGCAGCCGCGAGGTGGAGGATATTTTATTGCAGCATCCACGCATTCATGATGCCTGCGTTGTCGCGATGCCGGACGAACGGTTAGGTGAAAGGTCGTGCGCTTATGTGGTACTAAAAGCCCCACATCATTCGCTGTCGCTGGAATCTGTCGTCGCCTTTTTTAGCCGCAAACGGGTGGCAAAGTATAAATACCCGGAGCATATCGTGGTTGTCGAGAAGTTACCGCGCACAGCGTCCGGTAAGATACAAAAATACCAGTTGCGTCAGGATATTATTAAACGTTTGAGCATGGAGAGTGTTGCAGGATAGAGTGCCGGATGGCGATGCTAACGCATCTTATCCGGCCTACGTTGAATAGGCCGGATAAGGCATGATGTTACTTGTTCAGTTCAGCCAGGCTCAGCCAGGTCTGTACTACGGTGTCCGGGTTCAGCGACAGACTGTCGATCCCCTCTTCCATCAGCCAGGCCGCGAAGTCTTCGTGGTCAGAAGGTCCCTGACCGCAAATACCCACGTATTTGCCCTGTTTCTTAGCAGCGCGAATCGCCATCGACAGCAGCGCTTTCACCGCGTCGTTACGCTCATCAAACAGTTCAGAAACCACACCCGAGTCACGGTCCAGCCCCAGCGCCAGCTGCGTCATGTCGTTTGAGCCGATGGAGAAGCCATCGAAGTACTCAAGGAACTGTTCTGCCAACAGGGCGTTAGACGGGATCTCGCACATCATGATGATCTTCAGGCCATTCTCGCCGCGTTTCAGCCCCTGACGCGCCAGCTCTTCAACCACCGCTTTCGCCTGGGCAACGGTACGTACAAACGGTACCATCACTTCAACGTTAGTCAGACCCATGTCGTTACGGACACGTTTCACCGCGTCACATTCCAGTGCGAAACAGTCGCGGAAGCTGTCTGAAACGTAACGGCCCGCCCCGCGGAAGCCCAGCATTGGGTTCTCTTCGTGCGGTTCATAACGCTCACCGCCAACCAGGTTAGCATATTCGTTGGACTTAAAGTCCGACATACGCACGATGACGCGTTTCGGATAAAACGCCGCGCCCAGCGTCGCGATCCCTTCCGTCAGACGACCAACGTAGAATTCACGCGGAGAGTCGAAACCTTTCATCATGCCGCGGATTTCATTTTGCAGCTCAGGCGTCTGGTCATCGAACTCCAGCAGCGCACGGGGGTGCACGCCGATCATGCGGTTGATGATAAATTCCAGACGCGCCAGACCAACGCCTTCGTTCGGCAGGCAGGCAAAGTCGAAAGCCCGGTCCGGGTTGCCGACGTTCATCATCACCTTCAATGGCAGATCCGGCATAGTCTCCACGCTGGAGCTCTTCACGCTGAAATCAAGCATCTCAGCGTAAACATAACCGGTGTCGCCTTCGGCACAGGAGACAGTGACCTTCTCACCATCCTTCATGCGCTCAGTGGCATCGCCACAGCCAACCACGGCAGGGATCCCCAGCTCACGGGCAATGATCGCCGCGTGACAGGTACGGCCGCCACGGTTGGTCACAATCGCTGCCGCTTTCTTCATGATCGGTTCCCAGTCCGGGTCGGTCATATCAGTCACCAGTACGTCGCCGGGCTCAATACGGTTCATTTCGCTGATGTCGTGAATAACTTTGACCGGGCCGGCGCCAATGCGGTGACCGATGGCGCGACCTTCAGCAATAATTTTACCCTGGGCGTGCAGCGTATACCGCTCCATCACCTGCCCGCGAGAACGCACGGTTTCCGGACGAGCCTGAACAATGAACAGCTTGCCTGTATGACCGTCTTTCGCCCATTCGATGTCCATCGGACGACCGTAGTGCTTCTCGATCTGTACCGCCTGCTTCGCCAGTTCCTGCACTTCGTCATTGGTCAGAGAGAAAATATCGCGCTGTTCCTGCGGCACATCCTCAATGGTCACCTGCTTACCGTGTTCCTGGGTTGGCGCGTAGACCATACGGATTTTTTTCGATCCCATGGTGCGACGAACGATAGCCGGACGGTTAGCCGCCAGAGTCGGTTTGTGGACGTAGAACTCATCCGGGTTAACGGCCCCCTGCACCACCATCTCGCCCAGGCCCCATGCGGAAGTGATAAACACCACCTGGTCGAAACCGGATTCGGTATCGATGGAGAACATAACGCCTGAGGACGCAAGGTCGGAGCGCACCATCCGCTGGACGCCAGCAGAAAGCGCCACGCCACGGTGGTCATAGCCCTGGTGAACACGATAAGAGATCGCGCGGTCGTTAAACAGCGAAGCAAATACGTGTTTGATAGCGACCAGGACAGCATCGAAGCCCTGGACGTTGAGGAAGGTTTCCTGCTGACCTGCAAATGACGCATCTGGCATATCTTCTGCGGTGGCGGAAGAACGCACGGCAAAAGAGGCATGGGCATCGTCTGCTGACAGCTGCGCGTAGGCATCGCGGACGGCATTTTCCAGCTCCGGCTGGAAAGGAGTGTCGATAATCCACTGGCGGATCTGTGCCCCGGCTTTCGCAAGCTCGGTAACATCATCAATATCCGTTTTATCCAGCAGCTCATAAATGCGCTGGTTTACACCGCTTTGGTCCAGAAACTGGTTAAACGCATCGGCGGTTGTTGCAAAACCATTCGGTACGGAAACACCCATACCGGAAAGGTTAGTAATCATTTCACCCAGGGAGGCATTTTTGCCCCCAACTCTGTCTACATCATTCATGCCGAGTTGGTTATACCAAAGCACCAGCGGTGACGAGCCATTGTTGGACATCGAACAATCCTTATATATGAACGAGGTTAGGAAACTCAATTTTGCGTATTTATCTTTGCATATTTACCGCGGCGAAAAAAACGGTGAATCGTTCAAGCAACTTTATTTTTTATTTTTTAAGATTGTTTCCGCATTTGCGCAAACCCGCGAGCGACACGGGATCACCACAAAAACTATCGGTATAAACATTTGTTCCGAAAAATGAAATGTACTTTTCATTAAATATAAAAATAGCGTTTCAGTTTATAAAAGTGATAGCGCAATATTCGCTTCTGGCGAATTTTAATTTATGCTTTCAGAGAATTATGTCTGCCCCAGGATGCACAAAATGGATAATGCTGTTGATCGTCACGTTTTTTATATTTCTGATGGTACGGCCATCACCGCCGAGGTATTGGGCCACGCGGTAATGTCGCAATTTCCGGTCACTATCAACAGCATTACGCTGCCGTTTGTTGAAAACGAGAGTCGCGCGCGCGCGGTTAAAGACCAGATTGATGCCATTTACCAACAAACCGGCGTGCGCCCTCTGGTGTTTTACTCCATCGTCTTGCCGGAAATCCGCTCAATCATTCTGCAAAGCGAGGGGTTTTGTCAGGATATCGTGCAGGCGCTGGTCGCCCCATTGCAGCAAGAGATGAAGCTCGACCCAACGCCGATAGCCCATCGTACCCACGGCCTGAATCCCGGCAACCTCAACAAGTACGATGCGCGTATTGCCGCCATTGATTACACTCTTGCCCATGACGATGGTATTTCGTTGCGCAACCTCGATCAGGCGCAGGTGATCCTGCTCGGCGTTTCCCGTTGCGGCAAAACCCCGACCAGTTTGTATCTGGCCATGCAGTTTGGTATTCGCGCGGCCAACTACCCCTTTATTGCCGATGATATGGATAATCTGGTGCTGCCCACGTCCCTGAAGCCGCTGCAACATAAACTGTTCGGTCTGACCATCGACCCCGAACGCCTGGCGGCGATCCGCGAAGAGCGACGGGAGAACAGCCGTTACGCCTCTCTGCGCCAGTGTCGGATGGAAGTTGCCGAAGTGGAAGCACTGTACCGGAAAAATCAGATCCCATGGTTGAACAGTACCAATTACTCGGTAGAAGAGATTGCCACCAAGATCCTCGACATTATGGGGCTGAATCGCCGCATGTACTAGAATGCTAGTGCATTGGTTCGATTTTTTGTTATTATGCTCGCCACCAGGCCGGATGAGTGTGATATTGTGATGCACATCACTTCCCGGTAGTCCTGCCGTTGAAGCAACAAATTTCTGAGACAAGTAATGAACAGAACCGATGAACTCCGTACTGCGCGTATTGACAACCTGGTCACTCCAGCAGAGCTTGCGCAGCGGCATCCTGTTTCGTCCTCCGTCGCCCGTCATGTTACGGACTCCCGACGCCGGATAGAAAAAATATTGAACGGTGAAGACCCCCGTTTGCTGGTGATCGTAGGCCCCTGCTCGATTCACGATCTTGATGCCGCAGTGGAATACGCCACGCGTCTACAGGCGCTGCGCGAAAAGTACCAGACGCGTCTCGAAATCGTGATGCGTACCTATTTTGAAAAGCCACGCACCGTCGTGGGCTGGAAAGGCTTAATTTCCGACCCGGATCTGAACGGCAGCTACCGTGTGAACCACGGCATTGAGCTGGCGCGTAAATTGCTGTTGCAGGTCAATGAACTGGGTGTACCCACGGCAACGGAATTCCTCGACATGGTGACCGGCCAGTTTATTGCCGATTTAATCAGTTGGGGCGCCATTGGCGCGCGCACCACCGAAAGCCAGATCCACCGCGAAATGGCGTCTGCTCTTTCCTGCCCGGTTGGGTTTAAGAACGGGACGGATGGCAATACCCGTATCGCCGTCGATGCGATTCGCGCCTCCCGCGCCAGCCATATGTTCCTCTCCCCGGATAAAACCGGTCAGATGACCATTTATCAGACCAGCGGTAACCCATACGGGCATATCATTATGCGCGGTGGTAAAAAGCCAAATTATTATGCTGAAGATATTGCCGCCGCCTGCGATACCCTGCACGAATTTTCCCTGCCTGAGCATTTGGTCGTTGATTTTAGCCACGGTAATTGCCAGAAGCAGCATCGCCGTCAGCTGGAAGTGTGTGATGACGTATGCCAGCAAATTCGCAACGGTTCGACGGCGATTGCCGGGATCATGGCGGAAAGTTTCCTGCGCGAAGGCACGCAAAAAATCGTTAGCGGTCAGCCGCTGGTTTACGGTCAGTCGATTACCGACCCGTGCCTGAACTGGGAAGATACTGAACTGCTGGTGGACAAACTCGCCTCTGCGGTTGATAGCCGTTTTTAACGCTGTTCACCGGGTAACACTACGTTGCCCGGTGGTAATTCTTTGTTTTTCACTTCATTGTTGTGCAAAAACCGTTCTCGTCACAATTATTTCACAAAAACGCTTGCCGCAAATTTGCAGTTTGATGATAATGATTATCATTGTTACATTGATTGCTATTTTTAAACTCTATGTCACGTATGGATAACACAACAGCAACGCCTGCAAAAGAAAAAACACCGCCTGCCGTCGCCGCAACCGAGCGTCGCATTGACAGTAAAAGTCTGCTGGGCAAAGAAGGACGCGTGATTATAGAGCACGATGGTCAGCACTACCTGCTGCGCCAGACCCATGCTGGAAAACTCATTCTGACTAAATAAACAACACTTTTCGCCAGCCACCCAGGTGATACCCAGGCAGCCAGCGCTTTTCGATTTTCTAATGGAGAGTTGCTATGCCACACCTGCACACCGCATCCTTGCGCCCATCGCTCCTGGCGTTGGCGATTGTCAGTAATCTTCCCGTCGTTGCCTGGGCGGCGGTAGAGGATATGACCGTCACCGCCACCGGCAACGCCCGTAGCGCCTTTGAAGCGCCGATGATGGTCAGCGTTATCGACGCTACTGCACCTGAAAACCAGACAGCCAGCTCGGCAGCCGACCTGTTACGGAAGGTTCCGGGCCTGTCCCTTGACGGTACGGGCCGGACAAATGGTCAGGACGTCAATCTGCGCGGCTATGACCGTCGCGGCGTTCTGGTACTGGTAGATGGCGTTCGCCAGGGAACCGATACCGGGCACCTGAACAGTACCTTCCTCGATCCGGCGCTAATCAAGCGGATTGAAGTGGTACGCGGCCCTTCCGCACTGCTGTATGGCAGCGGCGCGCTGGGTGGCGTAATCGCCTATGACACTGCGGATGCTAAAGATCTGCTGGCAGCCGGACAAAACAGCGGTTATCGCGTGTTCGGTACCGCAGCTACCGGCGATCATAGCCTCGGTACGGGCGCCAGCACATTTGGCCGCACCGATACCCTCGATGGGCTGCTGGCCTGGTCCAGCCGCGATCGCGGTAATTTGCGCCAGAGCGACGGTACTACCGCTCCGAACGACGAAGCGATTAACAATATGCTGGCGAAAGGCAGTTGGAAAATTGACAGCGCTCAGACGCTGGCCGGCTCGCTGCGTTATTACAACAATGATGCCCGGGAACCTAAAAACCCACAAACCAGCGCGGCGGATGCCACCAGCAATCCAATGACCGAACGCTCAACCATCCAACGCGATGCGCAACTGACTTACTCCCTCTCCCCGGCGGATAATGACTGGCTGAACGCGGATGCGCGCATCTACTGGTCCGAAGCGCGTATTAATGCACAAAACACGGATAGCACCGGCGAATTTCGCAAGCAGACCACCAAAGGCGGGAAAATCGACAACCGTAGCCGCCTGTTTACCGACTCATTTGCTTCTCACCTGATGACCTACGGTGGCGAATACTATCGTCAGGAACAGCAACCGGGTGGCGCAACCACCGGTTTCCCGGAGGCAAAAATCGATTTCAGCTCCGGCTGGCTACAGGATGAAATTACCCTGCGCGACCTGCCGGTTACGCTGTTGGGTGGTACCCGGTACGACTCTTATCGCGGTAGCAGCGAAGGCTATGAAGACGTCGATGCCGACAAATGGTCGTCCCGCGCTGGACTCACCGTTGCGCCTGCCGACTGGCTGATGCTTTTCGGTTCATACGCTCAGGCCTTCCGTGCCCCAACCATGGGCGAGATGTATAACGATGCGAAGCACTTCTCGATTGGCCGTTTTTACACCAACTACTGGGTGCCAAACCCGAACCTGCGTCCGGAAACCAACGAAACACAGGAATACGGATTTGGCCTGCGCTTTGACGATCTGTTGATGGCAAGCGATGCGCTCGAATTTAAAGCCAGCTATTTCGACACCAAAGCCAAAGATTACATCTCTACCAGCGTCGATTTTGCCGCCGCGACAACGACATCCTATAACGTTCCCAACGCCAAAATCTGGGGCTGGGACGTAATGGCGAAATACACCGCCGACCTGTTCAGTCTCGATATGGCCTATAACCGCACGCGGGGTAAAGATACTGACACGGGCGAGTACATTTCCAGCATTAACCCTGACACCGTCACCAGCAAACTGAACGTACCGGTTGCGCACAGCGGTTTCTCCGTTGGCTGGATAGGTACATTTGCTGACCGCTCAACGCACATCAGCAGCAACTACGCCAAACAACCCGGCTATGCGGTAAACGACTTCTACGTGAGCTATCAGGGGCAACAGGCGCTAAAAGGCATGACCACCACACTGGTACTGGGCAACGCCTTCGACAAAGAGTACTGGTCGCCGCAGGGCATTCCGCAGGATGGTCGCAATGGCAAAATTTTCGTGAGTTATCAGTGGTAATCACTTTTCCCCGGTTCGCCGGGGCAGCAATCTGGAGGAAGAGACAATGAATCACCACACACGCTGGCTGGAACTGAAAAAAGAAAACCCGGGCAAATACGCACGTGACATCGCGGCTATGATGCACATCAGCGAGGCAGAACTGACCTTCGCGCGCGTCGGTCATGACGCCTGGCGCTTACGTGGCGAAGTCCGCGAAATCCTCGGCGCGCTGGAAGCCGTAGGCGAAACAAAATGTATTTGCCGCAACGAATATGCGGTGCATGAGCAGGTCGGCACCTTTACCAACCAGCACCTGAGCGGGCATGCCGGGCTGGTACTCAATCCACGCGCCCTCGATCTGCGTCTGTTCCTGAATCAGTGGGCAAGCGCCTTTCATATCAGAGAAACAACCGCTCACGGCGAGCGTCAGAGCATTCAGTTTTTTGACCATCAGGGTGATGCATTGCTGAAGGTCTATGCCACACAAAATACCCGCGTTGAGGAATGGGCTGCGTTACTGACCCGTTTCATCTTTGCAGAAAACCCGCCACTGGTGCTGCAACCTGTGAACAATTCTGCGCCTGCCGCCGTCACCGTTGATGCACAGACCGTTGATCAAGAATGGCGAGCCATGACTGATGTCCACCAGTTTTTCGGTCTGCTGAAACGCCACGATCTCACTCGCCAACAGGCATTTAATCTGGTGGGCGACGATCTGGCCTGCAAAGTTCCTAATAGCGCACTGGCGCAGTTACTCGATACCGCGCGTCAGGATGGCAATGAAATTATGGTTTTTGTGGGTAATCGCGGCTGCGTACAAATTTTTACCGGCGTAATAGAAAAACTGGTGCCGATGAAAGGCTGGCTGAATATATTCAACCCAGCATTTACATTACATCTGCTGGAAGAAAGCGTGGCTGAAACGTGGGTAACACGCAAACCAACCGCCGATGGACACGTAACCAGTCTGGAACTGTTTGCGGCCGATGGCACACAGATTGCCCAACTGTACGGTCAACGTACGGAAGGTGAACCGGAGCAAACGCAATGGCGCGCACAAATTGACGCACTGACGCCGAAAGGGCTGGCCGCATGAACAAACTCCTGCTCCTGATTGCGTTGCTACCCGTTACTGCGCTGGCGGCCCCCGAGGAAAGAGTCGTCACTCTGGGTGGCGACGTCACCGAAATTGTGTACGCGCTGGGGGCGCAGTCAACGCTTGTGGCGCGAGACAGCACCAGCCAGTGGCCTGAAGCCGCAAACGCCCTGGCTGACGTCGGCTATTTACGCCAGCTTAACGCCGAAGGGATCCTTGCCACCCGCCCTACGCTGGTCCTTGCCAGCGCGCAGGCTCAGCCTTCTCTGGCTCTAAAACAGGTCGAACAGAGCCACGTCAAGGTTGTTACGATCCCGGCAAACAACGACCTTAACGCGATTGATCAAAAAATACGCGTCATTGCCGAGGCGACTCACCGGGAGGCAGAGGGTGAAACGTTGCGTGCAACCTTACGTCAGGAGTTGGCGGCGCTCCCGTCATCTGAACTTAACAAACGCGTCCTGTTTATTCTTAATCATGGAGGGATGACCGCCATGGCCGCAGGCCAGCAAACCGGAGCCGATGCGGCTATTCGTGCCGCCGGTTTGCGCAACGCGATGCAAGGGGTTAACCGTTATCAGCCTCTTTCACAAGAAGGTGTGATTGCCAGCCAGCCGGACCTGGTGGTGATTTCACTGGAAGGTGTTAAGGCAATGGGGGGCGAGGCGAACCTGTGGGCGCTGCCGGGGCTGGCGAAAACACCTGCGGGACGGAATAAACAGGTATTACAGGTTGATGATATGGCACTGCTTGGCTTCAGTATCCGTACCCCGCAGGCCATTTTGCAGCTTCGCGCGAAAGCAGAGCAATTACCCTGATGTCCCGACGAATTACCTGTTCTTTGTGGGCCATGGCGCTAATGCTGGTCGTAATGACAATTTTGGCTACCGGTTTTGGCGCGTTGCGCCTGCCGGTAAGTCTGCTCTGGCGTGATGACAATGAAACACTGCGTCAAATCTGGCTCACTATTCGTCTCCCCCGTGTCCTGCTGGCCCTGGTAATCGGCGGCGCTCTGGCGCTATCCGGCTGTGTGATGCAGGGACTGTTTCGCAACCCGCTTGCCGACCCGGGGTTACTCGGAATTAGCAGCGGTGCGGCCTGCGCCGTCGCCCTGTGGGTGGTACTGCCTGTCTCTTTGCCCGCGCTGCTGATGCTGTATACGCCAATGTTGGCTGCATTTGTCGGTGCGCTGGCGGCAACCGTGGTGATTTTTATCCTCAGCCAACAGCGCGACGGTTCACTCTCGCGGCTGCTGCTGGTCGGTATTGCGATCAACGCGCTCTGCGGGGCGGCTGTTGGCGTTCTGTCGTGGGTCAGTAATGATGCGCAACTGCGCCAGCTGTCGCTGTGGGGGATGGGAAGTCTGGGCGCTGCGCAATGGTCTACGCTGCTGGCGGTTACCTCGCTGGTTATCCCGACGGTGCTGATCATCTGGCGTCTGGCTCCGGCCCTGAACCTGCTGCAACTGGGCGAGGAAGAGGCGCATTATCTTGGCGTGAATGTGCGTACAATCCAGCGTATTTTGCTGCTTTGCAGCGCCTTGCTGGTAGCCGCAGCGGTAGCAGTAAGCGGCGTAATTGGCTTCATCGGGCTGGTTATCCCGCATTTAATGCGGATGTGGCTCGGCGCAGACCATCGGGCCGTTATCCCCGGTTCCGTGCTGGCGGGAGCGTTTTTATTACTGATTGCCGACACGCTGGCCCGCACTTCAGTTGCGCCGGCGGAAATGCCGGTCGGTCTGTTAACCAGTCTGCTCGGCGCCCCGTGGTTTTTATGGCTTATTTTTCGTCAGCGAGGATCGCATGGCTGAATATTTCGTTGCTGAAGGGCTTCACTATCGCGTGGCGGGCAAGTCGGTGATTGCTGATGTATCGCTTACCCTCGCAAAAGGTGAACTGGTGGCGCTCATCGGCCCAAACGGTGCGGGGAAATCTACCCTGCTGCGCCTGTTGACCGGTTTCCTCAAACCGATTGCCGGGCGCTGCGTGCTGGCGGGCAAAGCGCTGAATGAGTGGCATACGCAGACCCTGTCGCGCCATCGGGCGGTGATGCGTCAGCAAACGCAACTGGGATTTGACTGGCCGGTAGAGGCCGTTATCGCGATGGGACGCGCGCCCTGGACCCAGCGTTCGGAACCTCGCCTTATCGCGCAGGTGATGGACATGACCGGATGCACACCATTGGCAGGTCGGCAATACGCCGCGCTTTCCGGCGGCGAGCAACAGCGCGTGCAGTTAGCCCGAGCCCTGGCGCAACTCTGGTGCGACGGAGCGCCTCGCGGCTGGTTATTTCTTGATGAACCCACCTCTGCGCTGGATCTTTACCACCAGCAGCATCTGCTGCGGTTACTGAAAACGCTTGTCGCTTCAGGAGAGTTGCATGTGTGTATTGTGCTTCACGATTTGAATCTCGCCGCCTTGTGGGCTGACAGAATAGTGTTATTGCATAATGGCAGGCTGGCGTCGCAAGGGACGCCGGAGACCGTGTTACGGGCCGATGATCTGATGCGCTGGTACGGTGCTCAGGTTCACGTTGGCCATCATCCGGCCAACGCGTCCCCCCAGGTATTTCTGGCACCTTAGCTTGAACAGCTCACTTCCAGCCGTTTGCCCCAGTCAGGCGGCCGACTGACATAGTCATCATCGCGATCCACAAACGGGGTACGCAACGCCTGGTGCAGCCGATGTAGCTCGGCGTAATCTCCCTGCTCCGCCTGACTAATCGCCCGTTGCGCCAGCCAGTTGCGTAAAACCATCGCCGGGTTTGCCGCCTTCATCTGTGTTTGTCTGACATCGTCAGCAACGCTGTCCTGTTCCAGACGCGAGCGATACCGCGTGAACCAGCCGTCAAAAGCCGCACGGTCCACAAACTCATCGCGTAGCGGAGATAGCGCACTGTGTTGTTCCGTCAGACTGAGCATGCGAAACGTTCGCGTATAGTCGCTTCTTTCTCGCGCCATCAGGCTAAACAGTTCACTCAGCTGCTCGTTATCGTTTTTCTGCTCGCTAAAGAAGCCGAGCTTTTGCCGCATCCGTTGACCGTAACGCGTTAACAGCGCCAGTTGGTAATTGTCCAGCGCATCATTGAGCGCCTCGACAGGGATAAATGGCGACAGGGTTTGCGCCAGACGTTGCAGGTTCCACAACGCGGCGGCCGGTTGATTATCGAAACTGTATCGTCCCTGATGATCGGAGTGGTTACAGATAAAATCTGGCACGTAGTCATCAAGAAAACCATACGGACCGTAATCCATCGTCAGCCCCAGAATAGACATGTTGTCCGTATTCATAACGCCATGCGCAAACCCTACCGCCTGCCAGTCGGCGATTAAGCTTGCGGTACGCGTGACAATATCGCTAAACCACAGCTGATATTTATCGGCTTCTTCCTGCCAATGCGGCCAGTAATGACGAATCGCGAAGTCTGCCAGTTGACGGACTTTTTCCGGCTCGCGACGATAGTAAAAGTGTTCAAAATGGCCAAAGCGCATATGGCTTTGCGCCACGCGGATGAGCATCGCCCCATGCTCTACCGTTTCGCGATATACCGGCGTGTCGCTGGTGACAATCGACAATGCGCGCGTGGTGGGAATGCCCAGATAGTGCATCGCCTCGCTGGCCAGACTTTCGCGAATGGTTGAACGCAGCACGGCGCGTCCATCGCCCATGCGGGAATAAGGCGTGAGTCCGGCGCCTTTCAGGTGCCAGTCAAGCGTCGAGCCATCAGCAAGCTGTTGTTCGCCCAGCAGGATCCCGCGTCCGTCGCCAAGCTGTCCTGCCCAGACGCCGAACTGATGTCCGCTATAAACTTGCGCTAAAGGCGACATCCCGGGAAGCAAGGATTCGCCTCCCCAAACGCCTGAACCATCTGGAAGAGTAAACAGCGCCGCAGGAATAGCCAATTGCTCAGCCAGAGCATCGTTATGCCAGATAAGATGCGCGTTTTTCAGGGGCGTAGGCGAGAGTGCTGTATAGGTTGCTGGTAATTCATCACGCCAGCGGGTGGTAAAAGACAGGGTCATAAGGCCTCCTGTCTCTAGTGTAGACTGTTAATAGCCTGTTAAACACCAGCAAATAAAAGGGTTATATCCTGGACAATGAAATTATCTGCGCGGGCGGCACCGCAGGCCACAGTCCTCCCTGCATCGCGCTGAAACCGAGAGGAAGTACTCGCGCCAGCATCTCTTGCGAGTCAATACCGCTAATGATGATTGACTCACAGCAGGGTGAGATTTGCGCCTGGATAGCGCGCATAAATGGTTCAAATGAAATATGTGCAATCCTTTGTTGAACAAAGTTTTTATCCAACACCACACGTTTGAACAGACCATCAAAAATTGCCCGCGTTGATATGCCGCCAGCGCCATAATTTTGCAGAACTAATGGAAATCTCGCCGCAAGTGCAGCCAGCGTTGGATTGTCTTTACCTTTGTTTAACTCTGGATAGCTTTCATTAATAGCCAGTTCCAGAAATGAAAATCGTTCAATTTGTGAAGCATATTTAGCGTCTGATAATAAAGTATTAGCAATTGCCGGAGTTAAATTAATCCAGGCTGAGACTCTGCGCTGAATAAAAAAATGTTGGCACGTTTCGATTAATTCTAGTTTTTCTGCAAATAAACGACATTGCTCATCGTCCGACATCCGGGGTAAGACCAGCTCGGTTGGTATACGCACATCCCCATGCAGGCTGACAAAACTGGTGATGATATCTACGAACTCAAGATCGCCTTTTTCGCTTCTCGCAGGAAGAAAAGAGAATTCCGATTGATAAAGATTATCCAGTGAAACAATCATCGTGCCAGCCCCTCTGCATAGGTGTTATCCGGCATCCTGTAGCAAAGGATGGAGAAATACGTTACTGCTGATGCAAGTAGAGGCTCTTTCATTTTTCCCTTTATAGCCAGTAAATCGAATCCTTTTTTTTAGCTTATCCTGATTATAAGCGAATATCCAGCTTTGCACTTTTTAATATCTCGGCATAAATCATATTTTTAGTAAGATACTCTCTTAACGCGCAGGGTTATTGTTCTGCTTAAGACAGATATAAAAATTAACGTGCAAACGCTGGGGGCGAGGCTGCGCAGTCGCTGGCAGCCTCGTCAGTTGTGAGGATTAAATACGTCGAGCCTGCCAAAAGTTTTTACGCCAGTAGACATTATCCAGTGACGAGCGCATCACTCCGCGGCTGGTTGAGGCATGAATAAATTGATTATTGGTGTCGTAAATGCCGACATGCAGACCACTTTCTCCGGATCCGGTTTTAAAGAAAACCAGATCGCCTGGCAGCAAATCATCTTTATCGATTTCGGTACCAATCTTTGATTGCATACGCGTGTCGCGCGGGAGCTGTAGATCGAATTGATCCCGCATCGTCATCAAAACAAACCCTGAGCAATCCACCCCGCTACGGCTCATACCACCATAACGATAAGGTGTACCATGCCAGGTTTGTAGCTGGTCATTAAGACCGGCGATCACGGCGATAGAATCCGACAAGTGGGCATTTGGCGCAGGAGCACGATGGCTGCTGCAGCCCGCCAAAAACAATGCTGTGATGAAAAGGAGCCAAAAACGCATTCAGGACGAATCCTCTGGATTTAATTTTTATGCCAATTTAGCGTGGAAATTATATGATTTTCAAGAACCCATTTAACTTAAGTGGTTGATATGAGCATTCTGTGGCCTTCGATATCCAAACGACGGAAGTTCACGCCGTAAGCCGCAGACAGATTAGCTGGTGTCAGGACCGTATCACGTGAGCCACTGGCAAGCAGCTTCCCACGTTTGAGCAACCAGGCCTTATGCGCATGGCGCAAGGTATGATTGAGGTCATGGCTGCTCATTACAATCGCTATTCCCTGCAAACACAGCTGCCCCAATAACTTGTCCAGGGCGTTTTGTTGCGCGACGTCCAGGCTGTTCATCGGCTCATCCAACAGTAAAAGCTGACCGAATGGATTTGCTTGCGGGCAAATTTGCAAAATAACGGCAGCGAGGCGTACACGCTGCCATTCACCGCCGGAGAGTTGATTCACGCCACGCCCCAGCTTATCCCCCAAACCCAGCGCATCGGCGACCTCCTGTAACAGATCGACTCGCGCTTTGTCGGGTTGATGCAGCGTCAGAAAATGCCAGACTGGCATGGCAAACGGCGGGTTTTGCTGTTGCGCAAGATAAGCACGATATTGCGCCAGCTTTGCTGCCGGCCACTCTTCAAGCGCCATGTCGCCAAAGGTGATGCTGCCCTCCCCGGTCGTCAAACCCGCCATACGCGCCAACAGCGTACTTTTCCCCGCACCGTTAGGTCCCACCAAATGCAGGATTTCCCCTGCTTTTATTTCACCAGAAAGCGGGCCGAGCCGGGTCGATTCCGCTACATCCTGTAGCTGCATCAATCGAGACATTAGTTTGCCAGCGCCTTCTTGATGCTTTGCACCAGCATAGGATCCTCAGGCGTCATATCCGGAGAGAATCGTTGCAGTACTTGCCCATCCCGCCCCACTAAAAACTTCTCAAAGTTCCACAGGATATCGTCCGGGTAGAGCGGCGCCCGGCCTTTACTGACCATACGTTCATAGAATCCACTGTCTGCTGGCGCAACTGCCGTTGGCGCGGCATCAATCAGCTTCTGATACAGCGGATGACGCCCCTCGCCGTTGACGTCAATCTTGCTGAACATCGGGAAAGTAACGCCCCAGGTCATACTGCAGTACGTTTTGATTTCGTCTTCGCTGCCCGGTTCCTGGCCCAGAAACTGATTGCAGGGAAAACCAAGCACATTGAAGCCCTGCTGATGCCAGGCTTTCTGCAGGTTCTCCAGTTGTTCGTATTGCGGCGTCAGTCCACATTTTGAAGCAACGTTGACGATTAACAGTACATTGCCGGAATACGGTTGCAGCGTAGTCGCCTCGCCGTCAATGGTCGTCACTTCTGTATTGAGGATAGTGTCTTGCATAGCATCTCCAGAACAACAGGTTGATTTTCAGTTTTTAATCATAGACCGAACCAACGCTTTCTAGCGCGCGGCTTTCAACAATAGCCAGATAAATACCGGGGCCCCCATGGTAGCCGTCACCACGCCGATGGGCAGTTCAGCCGAAGCCAGCACCAAACGCGCGACAACATCGGCAAACAATAACGCGATTGCGCCAGCCAACGCGCAGCCAGGCAGGAGAACACGGTGATCGGTTAAACCACACAACCGCAAAATGTGTGGGATAACCAATCCAATGAAACCAATCGCGCCCGCCAGAGCCACGCTTACGCCGACCATCCATCCCGTGGCGACCACCAGCAGATTGCGCCAGAACCATAATGGTAACCCCAGTTGGCGCGCAGACGTTTCCCCCAGCGCCAGCATATTCATCGGCTGAGACTGACAGCAGATCCATATCAGTACGGGGATCAACGCCACCATCAGCCAGGCCTGATGCCAGTCTACGCCGCCAAAGCCACCCATCATCCAGTACATCAGTTGTCGTAAGTCAAAAGAGGTGGAAAAGTAGATGGCCCACGTCATCAGCGCGCTACAGATAATGCCCAGCGCCACTCCCGCCAGCAGCAAGCGACTGGTAGACAAATGCCGACGGGCAAAGCGTAACAGAATGAGAGTAATAATCAGCGCCCCGGCGATGGCGCATAAACCCAACGCCCAGCCGGGAAGTTGCCCCTGGCCGAGCAGCACCGCAGCGATGAGCCCAACTCCTGCGCCGTTAGACACGCCCAGTAGACCCGGTTCCGCAAGTGGATTTTCAAAGAGGGCCTGCATTACCGCACCGGATAAGGCCAACGCAGCGCCTACCAGCAAAACGGCGAGGGTACGAGGAAAGCGGATTTGCCAGACGAACAGATCGCCGCGGGCGCTGAACCAGTCGCCGGGAGCGATCCATTGTTCTCCTGCGCACAAGCTTAAAATCGTTGCCAGTAACATCAGCACTGACAGAGACAGTATCCAGCGCACGTTTCGTCGCTGCTGTTGATGGGCGAAAGTCAGCATGTTTTCCATTCTGCTGAAAAGAGATGGGGGTGATTCTACGGTGCTGTTTCGGTAGTGAAAAGGAAAAAGGCCGCAGAGCGGCCTTTTTAGTTATATACGTCATGCTTTGCGCTTGGCAGCGCAAGTAACTTAACGAATCGTTAAATCACTCTTCTTTGGGCGTTGCGTTTTCAACCCGGCTTTTTAACTTCTGTCCGGGTCTGAAGGTCACCACGCGCCGTGCTGTAATGGGAATATCTTCGCCCGTTTTCGGGTTACGGCCCGGACGTTGATTCTTATCACGCAGATCGAAGTTACCAAAACCAGAGAGTTTTACCTGCTCACCATTTTCCAGAGCACGACGGATCTCTTCGAAAAACAGCTCGACCAGTTCTTTGGCATCCCGCTTGCTAAGCCCAAGCTTATCAAACAGATATTCTGACATTTCAGCTTTTGTAAGCGCCATAGGTTCAATCCCTCAATGATGCCTGGAATCGCTCTTTTAATGCCTCTACACATTTGGCGACGGTAGCGGCAATCTCCTCTTCTTCAAGTGTACGGCTGGTATCCTGAAGGATCAGGCTGATAGCGAGGCTCTTATAACCCTCCGCAACACCCTTACCGCGGTACACGTCAAATAAGTTTACGCCAACTACCTGATTTACGCCAACTTTCTTACACTCGGATAAAATATCCGCAGCGGGAACGTTTTCTGCCACAACGACTGCGATGTCGCGACGGTTCGCTGGGAAGCGAGAAACTTCACGCGCCTGAGGCACCACGCGGTCTGCGAGCTTGTTCCACTCAAGTTCAAATACCAGAGTGCGACCGTTCAGATCCAGTTTACGTTCCAGTTCAGGATGAACAACCCCAATGAAACCAATACGTTCACCTTTCAGATAAATCGCCGCAGACTGGCCCGGATGCAGTGCTGGATTCGCTTCAGCTTTGAACTGAATGTCCGCCAGTTTGCCGGTCAGGTCGAGAACCGCTTCCAGATCGCCTTTCAAATCATAGAAATCAACGGTCTCTTTTGCCAGATTCCAGTGTTCATCATGACGGTTACCGCAGATCACGCCTGCCAGCATCAGATCCTGACGGATCCCAAGGTTGGCCTGCGTATCCGGTACGAAACGTAAACCCGTTTCAAAAATACGCACACGGTTCTGCTGACGATTCTGGTTATACACCACCGTTGACAGCAAACCGGTCCACAGTGACAAGCGCATTGCTGACATATCAATAGAAATTGGGCTTGGCAGCAGCAGCGATTCTTCACCCGGATGCAGCAACGCCTGAATTTTCGGGTCGACAAAGCTATAGGTGATCACTTCCTGGTAGCCTTTGTCATTCAGCATGGTTTTTACACGTTTCAGCGATAAATCCGCTTCACGATGCTCACCCATGATCAGACCTGCCTGAATTGGCGTATTCGGGATATTGTCATACCCGTATACACGGGCAACTTCTTCGACCAGGTCTTCTTCGATTTCCATATCGAAACGCCAGCTCGGCGCTACCGCTTTCCACTCATCCTGACCTTCCGTGACGTCACAACCCAGACGACGCAGAATATCACTCACCTGGTCATCAGCAATATGGTGTCCGATCAGACGATCCAGTTTGCTGCGGCGAAGCGTAATCGTCGCGCGTTTTGGCAGCGTCGCTTCGTTGGTCACATCAATAATTGGACCGGCTTCACCGCCGCAGATATCAATCAGCAAACGGGTAGCGCGCTCCATCGCTTTGTACTGCAGCGCCGGATCGACACCACGCTCATAGCGATGAGAGGCATCGGTGTGCAGGCCATGACGACGTGCGCGACCGGTAATAGACAGCGGGCTGAAGAACGCGCATTCCAGCAGGACGTTTTGCGTTTCGTCATTCACGCCGGAATGTTCGCCACCAAAGATGCCGCCCATGGCCAGCGCTTTGTTATGGTCCGCAATCACCAGCGTATCCGCATTCAGTTTCGCTTCGCTGCCGTCCAGCAGAACCAGGGTTTCCCCCTCTTTTGCCATACGAACAACAATCCCGCCTTCGATGCGATCTTTGTCGAACGCATGCATTGGCTGACCCAGTTCGAGCAGCACATAGTTGGTGACGTCAACGACTGCATCAATGGAGCGGATGCCGCAGCGACGCAGTTTTTCTTTCATCCACAACGGAGTTGGCGCTTTAACGTTGATGCCTTTCACAACGCGGCCCAGATAGCGCGGGCAGGCTTCCACTGCTTCGACCTGAATCGGCAGGACGTCGCTAATGGTTGCGGCTACAGGCGCGATTTGCGGCTCAACCAATGGAGCCTGGTTCAGTACAGCCACATCACGTGCCACACCGATGATACCCAGGCAGTCGGCGCGGTTCGGCGTAACGCTGATTTCGATGGTGTTATCGTCAAGCTTCAGGTATTCGCGGATATTGGTGCCAATTGGCGCATCGGCGGGCAGTTCGATAATGCCGCTATGATCGTCGGAAATGCCCAGCTCGGAGAACGAGCACAGCATGCCTTCAGACGGTTCACCACGCAGTTTCGCCGCTTTAATTTTAAAGTCGCCCGGCAGTACGGCACCCACGGTTGCCACAGCCACTTTCAGGCCCTGACGGCAGTTCGGCGCGCCACAGACGATATCCAACAGGCGGTCGCCGCCTACATTCACTTTGGTGACGCGCAGTTTGTCAGCGTTCGGGTGCTGAGCGCACTCAACCACTTCACCCACCACCACGCCGTTGAACGCGCCCGAAACAGGTTCCACACCGTCAACTTCCAGACCCGCCATCGTGATTTGGTTTGACAGCGCATCGCTATCAATCGCCGGGTTTACCCATTCGCGTAACCACAGTTCACTGAATTTCATTGTTTTATCCTGCCTTTATTTAAACTGTTTGAGGAAACGCAGATCGTTTTCGAAGAAAGAACGCAGGTCGGTCACGCCATAACGCAACATGGTCAGACGCTCCATACCCATACCGAATGCAAAGCCAGAGTAGATCTCCGGATCGATACCCACGTTGCGCAGCACGTTCGGGTGAACCATCCCGCAGCCCAGCACTTCCAGCCATTTGCCGTTTTTGCCCATCACATCAACTTCCGCAGAAGGTTCGGTGAACGGGAAGTAAGAAGGACGGAAGCGAACCTGCAGGTCTTCTTCAAAGAAGTTGCGCAGGAAATCGTGCAGCGTACCTTTCAGGTTGGTGAAGTTGATGTTGGTATCAACAATCAGCCCTTCCATCTGATGGAACATTGGAGTGTGCGTCTGATCGTAGTCGTTACGATAAACGCGCCCAGGGGCGATGATACGGATCGGCGGCTGTTTTTCTTTCATGGTGCGGATCTGCACGCCGGAAGTCTGCGTACGCAGCAGACGGGTCGCGTCAAACCAGAAGGTGTCGTGGTCAGCACGTGCCGGATGATGGCCAGGAATATTCAGTGCGTCGAAGTTATGATAGTCATCTTCGATTTCCGGACCGGTCGCCACGGTAAAGCCCAGCTCACCAAAGAAGCTTTCAATACGGTCGATAGTACGTGTTACCGGATGCAGACCGCCGTTTTCGATACGACGTCCCGGCAGTGAGATATCGATCGTTTCTTCAGCCAGACGGGCATTCAGCGCAGCACTTTCTAATTCGGCTTTACGTGCATTCAGTGCTTGCTGTACCTGCTCTTTGGCTTCGTTTATCACCGCACCTGCTGCCGGACGCTCTTCTGGCGGCAGCTCGCGCAGGGTTGTCATCTGAAGGGTCAAGTGCCCTTTCTTGCCCAAATATTCGACGCGGACATTGTCTAACGCGGCAACATCTGAAGCCTGGTTAATGGCGGCCGTTGCACTGGCAACCAGCTCTGCGAGATGTGACATGGTTTTCCTCGTTATGTGGCGATATTCACTAGTCGCTCGTATATACGCAAAATCATTTAAGTTGTATCAAGGCGGCAAAAGAGCAAATCCTCAGGAGCGTACATCAGTACGTGACTGGGGTGAGCGAATGCAGCCAATACAGAGACAACTTGAAGGATGACGCGTATAAAAAAAGCCTCCACCAGGGAGGCTTTTAGGCGCTGTTTTCCGTTTCTTCTTTCACGCGCAAGCCTCCTGAGTTCAGGTGCTAAAGTAAAAGAAGAAGCGGAAAATAGCAGCATTCATGCTTGCGTTACCTTGTGTGGTAAAAACCGGACAACCTTTATTGAAAAGGCTTACGGGTAAATTGTCAACCAATTGATTGCCCTACAATAAAAGAGAGGGAGCCAGGCTCCCTCTTTTCACCGGCTTATGCCAGAGCTGCTTTCGCTTTTTCAACCAGAGCGGTGAACGCTACTTTGTCGAATACTGCGATGTCAGCCAGGATCTTACGGTCGATTTCAACAGAGGCTTTTTTCAGGCCGTTGATGAATTTGCTGTAAGAAATACCGTTCTGACGTGCTGCTGCGTTGATACGCGCAATCCACAGTTGACGGAACTGACGCTTTTTCTGACGACGGTCACGATAAGCGTACTGACCAGCTTTGATAACAGCCTGGAAGGCAACGCGGTATACGCGAGAACGCGCACCGTAGTAGCCTTTAGCTTGTTTCAAAATTTTCTTGTGACGTGCACGGGCAACTACACCACGTTTTACGCGAGCCATATGTGCTCTCCTGTATCTATATTCTTAGTAAAAAATTAATTAAACGTTAACGGCTTATGCGTACGGCAGGCACGCGATAACCAGACCCAGATCGCCTTTAGAAACCAGGCCTTTTGGACGCAGGTGACGTTTACGCTTAGTAGATTTTTTGGTCAGAATATGACGCAGGTTTGCGTGCTTACGCTTAAATCCACCACCACCGGTTTTTTTGAAGCGCTTAGCAGCACCGCGTACGGTCTTAATTTTTGGCATTTTAATAACTTCCACTTCGCATTGTTAATAAACGAAACGTAGGCGAACAACGGCTGTGGAACCCGCAGGCTCCACAGACATTGCTACTTGAAGGCCTTACTGTTTCTTCTTAGGAGCGAGCACCATGATCATCTGACGGCCTTCGATCTTCGTAGGGAAGGATTCGACTACTGCCAGTTCACTCAGATCGTCACGGACGCGGTTGAGCACTTCCATACCGATCTGTTGGTGGGCCATCTCACGACCGCGAAAACGCAGCGTGATCTTAGCCTTATCGCCATCTTCCAGAAAGCGTACCAGGCTGCGGAGTTTTACCTGGTAATCGCCATCGTCGGTGCCAGGACGGAATTTAATTTCCTTAACCTGGATAACTTTTTGCTTTTTCTTCTGTTCCTTAGAAGACTTACTCTTTTCATAAAGGAACTTGCCGTAGTCCATAATACGACAAACTGGCGGTTCGGCGTTAGGGCTGATTTCAACTAAATCTACTCCAGCTTCTTCAGCTTTTTCGATTGCTTCTCTCAGACTCACAATACCCAAAGCTTCGCCTTCCAGACCTGTTAAGCGAACTTCCAGGGCGCGAATCTCGCCATTGATACGATTCGGACGTGCCGTTTGAACTCGTTTTCCGCCTTTAATACCTTATTCCTCCAGTTGTTGAAGACTGCGGCTGCGAATCTCTTGTTGCAGCTTCTCAATCACTTCATTTACGTCCAGGCTGCCCAAGTCTTTGCCACGACGGGTGCGCACGGCAACTTTGCCTGCTTCAACCTCTTTGTCGCCACAGACCAACATGTAAGGGACACGACGTAAAGTGTGCTCGCGGATTTTAAAGCCTATCTTCTCATTTCTCAAGTCTGCTTTTACACGAATGCCCGCATTTTGTAGTTTCTGCGTTAATTCGTTAACGTATTCAGACTGAGAATCAGTAATGTTCATGACCACAACCTGAACCGGCGCAAGCCAGGTCGGGAAGAAGCCAGCGAACTCTTCGGTCAGGATACCGATGAAACGTTCCATCGACCCAAGAATTGCACGGTGAATCATAACCGGCACCTGACGCTCGTTGTTTTCGCCAACATAAGAGGCGCTTAAACGGGACGGCAGAGAGAAGTCCAGCTGTACAGTACCGCACTGCCATGCACGATCGAGGCAGTCATACAGGGTAAATTCAATTTTCGGACCGTAGAACGCGCCCTCACCCAGTTGGAACTCAAACGGGATGTTGTTTTCTTCCAACGCAACGGCCAGGTCAGCTTCAGCACGGTCCCACATTTCATCGCTACCGATACGTTTTTCGGGGCGAGTGGACAGTTTGACAACGATCTTCTCGAAGCCAAAGGTGCTGTACATATCGTAGACCATACGAATACAAGCGTTAACTTCATCACGGATCTGTTCTTCAGTACAGAAGATATGCGCATCATCCTGAGTGAAGCCACGAACACGCATCAGACCGTGCAGCGCGCCTGACGGCTCGTTACGGTGGCAGCTACCAAACTCAGCCATACGCAGCGGCAGATCGCGATAAGATTTCAGACCCTGATTAAAGATCTGTACGTGACCCGGGCAGTTCATGGGCTTAATGCAGTATTCACGGTTCTCTGAAGACGTCGTGAACATCGCATCTTTGTAGTTATCCCAGTGACCTGTTTTTTCCCACAGCACGCGGTCCATCATAAACGGACCTTTAACTTCCTGATACTGGTATTCTTTCAGTTTCGAACGAACGAAGACTTCCAGTTCACGGAAGATAGTCCAGCCATCATTGTGCCAGAACACCATACCCGGCGCTTCTTCCTGCATATGATACAGGTCAAGCTGTTTACCGATTTTACGGTGATCGCGTTTGGCGGCTTCTTCCAGACGTTGCAGGTAGGCGTTGAGGGCTTTTTTATCTGCCCATGCAGTACCATAAATACGCTGCAGCATCTTATTATTGCTGTCGCCACGCCAGTATGCCCCTGCGGTCTTCATCAGTTTGAAGTGATGGCAGAAACGCATGTTCGGCACGTGCGGGCCACGGCACATATCGACATATTCTTCATGATGGTACAAGCCAGGCTTGTCATCATGGGCAATGTTTTCATCAAGAATAGAGACTTTATAGGTCTCACCACGCTTCACGAAGGTTTCACGCGCTTCGTACCAGCTGACTTTCTTCTTAATGACATCGTAGTTTTTCTCAGCGAGCTCGTGCATCCGCTTCTCGAGCGCGTCGACGTCTTCCTGGGTTAACGTACGGTCAAGATCGATATCGTAGTAAAAACCGTTGTCAACAACCGGTCCGATCGCCATTTTGGTGTGCGGCCAGAGTTGTTTGATCGCGTGCCCTAACAGGTGCGCACAGGAGTGACGAATGATCTCCAGACCTTCTTCATCCTTCGCGGTGATGATGGAGAGCTTCGCATCATGTTCAATCAGATCGGAAGCATCTACCAGCTCACCGTTAACACGGCCAGCAATAGTGGCTTTCGCCAGACCTGGACCGATGTCCAGCGCAACATCCATGGGGCTTACAGCGTGGTCGTAATGGCGTTGGCTGCCATCAGGAAGAGTAATAACAGGCATGTTATATCCTTATTTGCAGTGGTGACCCACACGTAAGATCACATACAAAGAGAAAATTTATTTGTTTACAGTAAGTTGTGTAACCATCTAACCAACAATCGCTAAATTGGTACACAATCTGGTACACAAATGAGAAACTGACATCCTCAGCCCCTCACTCGGTAAAATGATGGTAACACTAAAAAAGTGGAGATTGCACCACTCTGTTTCACATTGATTCAAATTGTCTTGCAACAATTGAGGCGATCGACTAAGCGAGAGCAACACAAAGTCTTGCAAACCGATGCAAAGCTTTGTGTGTCCAGTTTTTTATGTAGCGGTCTGGTTTTAAGGCGCAATTATTTAGATGCCTTTTCTTTAAAATCAGACCACTCTGTATGACCCCAAACTACAATCATCACAAAACTAACCCAGAACAGCCATTCCGGGAATCGGCTCTGCCCGCTAAGTATCGATAAAACAGATATCAAAGCACACGCCCTAATAACCCAACGGTTAATTACCACACCATCCTCCAAACAATTGCTGATAAATTATCAGCACCGCCCTTAGAAATTTATACAGTGCTGATAATTATACCAGCACTGTATGCGATGTCGTTAGCCTACATTAAGAGATGTTACATCGTACGTGTACTGATAAGTTTGTGTTGAGGAGCTTCTGTTCCATGAACCAAGATAGCCGCCATAAACCTTACTCGTTGTAAACGAGAGGCTTTCACCGTCACACTCCATGGTATATGAATACTCGTTACCAACCAAGTAGACCCATACATCAAATGGTTTATTCATAAAACCACCTGCTCTGCTTTTCAATGTCCAGTCGGCTGGTTCGCCAGAACCAAGGTACGTCCCCATAGCCAGAGAGCCATCTGATGCTATTCCTACAACAATACCTGTATTCCGGATTGTGCAGAAATTCATGACGAAATATCCATTCGATGTTAAGCCTTTAGTACATCGCAAATGCTGAATAATGGATCCTGCTGGCTCTGAGTGATCAGCTGATCGCGCAAGCCCACCACCTACCATGACGTCCTTTATCATTTGGTCGCTGATGATGCTTGATTTTCTTCTCAATACAGTAGGATTAGTTGCATTGCCAGAAATTACGAGTCGATTTTCAGTGATCCTGACCCCATCAAGAGATACATTACCAAACTGCAATATTGGATACCATACTTTATCCATTCTGGCATCCATTGTAATTGATATCGTATTTAAACCCTTTCTTAATTGACCAACATATGTACTTAGTGTTTTGCCTCCACCAAATATCTTAGAGGCCAAATTCGTATTTTTATACTTCTTACGTGCATTTACTTGTACATTTCTTTCTAAATAAGAAGAATTTGACGGCATATCAAGACCTGACGGCTGAGATATATTAAGCGAATTAGCATAACCTACAACAGCAGTACCTGTGTATGGCTCATAGATTGTTAACGACATATTATCTTCATCACAGTAAACCTGTGTTGTGAATGCTACTGACTCACCATTAGTGGTAACAAGAGGCAAATATCCAGCCATTGCAGTTTCCGATGTAGCTGATGCTGCGCCAAACGTCGGGAAAAGAGCCGTTCCTGATGGGTAACTTGTCGCCGCCCAATATTTACCAGCAGCACTATTCCCCATTAAATCTCCAGGCCTGACCTTTAATGCATACTTTTCACCAAGAGTCTGCATAAACATAGCATCACCCATAGACATATGCCCCAACTCCTGAGGGTGAGTCGTGTCGTATGTTCCTTCTTTTTTAACATAGAACCATTTGTTATCTGTAAATGATGTATTTGACACCCTCGTCAATTCAATACCAAGATTAAAATAATCTAAGCCCAGTTTCTCAGCAATCCATTTTTTTGTTGACTGCTCGAAAGCAACCCTTGCAGGATCATTATCATTTACTGTAACAATACCAACATAGCACCCGTAACCCCACGCCTTTCTAACCATCATATCCAATTGATCGCGATATGTTGCCGTACTAGCCGTGCTATCATTCCACCCATGAGCCAGTAATAAAATTCGCGGTGCTTTTGAACCGTATGCTGAATTGCCAAAAAAACCGTAATCAAAATTTCTATATGCCCACCCATCACTCAACTTTGATGCATTTAATGAGCAATTGAATGTCTGGAAAATCGCGTTTCTAGACCATCTAGATTGCATAACGTTAAGATTTTGCTGGAAATGGTTAACCCACGAATGACTACCACCGGCAAGTCTATGGTTATAAGTCGAAGGAGCTACAAAATTTCCATTTGCATCAATTGGTGGAGATGACCAATCCTGTTTACCCCACGCGCCATCAGAAATAGAATCACCAAGAACACCGATATTGCAGCTAGTTTGATCTCGTACAGCACGATACATTTCTGCTTTAACACTGCCATCAACACCATTAGTTGATTTATCCACATCAAACTGAATATCAGTTCCATACCATATATTTTTAGATATTATTTTTCCTTCGCCAACAAATTTCCTTACGTCGTCGTCAGGTAAAAAATTAACCCTAATCGTAACATCTCTTGGTATATATATTTTTGATGGGTAATCGTAACATGTATCTCTATTATCAACGCTGGTGTCAAAATTTATATTTGGGACGTAGTATACAGAATCTGCACCTTCATACTTGAACTGCCCTCGCATAATCTCAGTTCGCAATGTCGCATCGCCAACACTTAACCATTT